>JBLIIN010000001.1:0-28813 GCA_047635075.1 Methylophagaceae bacterium
TTTGAAGAAATGTTAGCGGCCGGAGTGGTATTGACAGGGGGAAGTTCAAAAATGGAAGGAGTAATTGAATTGGCTGAAGAGGTCTTTCATTTACCAGTTCGTTTAGGGCTTCCACAACATGTTGGTGGTTTAGTCGAAGCCGTGAGAAACCCGATACATGCGACGGGTGTTGGACTCTTGTTGTTTGGTTACGAAATGGAGACAACAGGTAAAACAGAGACCAAATCAGGCGGAGGAATTACAGACATGTTGGTGCGGATGAAAAGCTGGTTCCAAGGTAACTTTTAAACAATTTTAGCAAGACATAATTTATTAAACATTAAACTCTGGGGAGAGAAAAAATGACATTCGAACTGATTGATACATATACGCAAAGTGCAGTCATCAAAGTAATTGGTGTTGGCGGTGGTGGTGGTAATGCATTGGAACATATGGTGTCAAACCAAATTGAAGGTGTTGACTTCATATGTGCCAATACTGATGCACAAGCTCTGCGGAAAAGTTCAGCGACAACGAAATTGCAATTGGGTACAGACATAACAAAAGGCTTGGGTGCGGGTGCTAATCCTGACATTGGCCGCCAAGCTGCTTTAGAAGACAGAGAGCGCATAACAGAGGTACTTTCTGGTGCAGATATGATCTTTATCACCGCGGGGATGGGAGGCGGTACGGGAACGGGTGCAGCGCCAATCGTTGCACAAGTGGCAAAGGAAATGGGAATACTAACTGTCGCTGTGGTTACAAAACCATTTCCATTTGAGGGTGCAAAACGTTTGAATGTAGCTAATGCTGGTTTAGATGAATTAAGTCAGTTTGTCGATTCATTAATCACAATTCCAAATGAAAAACTATTAGCTGTCTTAGGTAAAGACATGAGTTTATTGAATGCTTTCAAAGCAGCTAATGATGTTCTGTTGGGTGCGGTGCAAGGAATCGCTGAATTAATTACCCGCGAAGGTATGATCAACGTGGATTTTGCCGACGTACGAACAGTAATGTCAGAAATGGGGATGGCAATGATGGGGACAGGGCAAGCATCAGGCCCAAACCGTGCAATTGAAGCAGCAAAACTTGCGGTGTCTAGTCCGTTATTGGAAGATGTTGACCTAGCGGGCGCTCGTGGTGTTTTAGTTAACATTACGGCAGGTCTTGATATGACGATTGGTGAGTTTGAAGATGTAGGAAACACGGTTAAAGACTTTGCATCTGATGATGCTACCGTGGTGGTGGGAACTGTTATAGATCCTGAGATGACAGATGAACTTCGTGTCACTGTGGTTGCAACGGGGTTAGGTGCTGAAAAAGTGGCTGCGGTAGCTCTAGCAACTGAATTAGAACTGCCACAAATGGAAATTGTTAAAAGACCAGTGGACATCGATTATGATAAGCCGACTGTTTTACGTAACGAAGAACAAGCCCAACAAAAACAAGTGGCAAATAGCGACGTCAATATGGACTATCTAGACATTCCCGCTTTTTTACGTCGTCAAGCAGATTAAGAGACAAAAAATAGCAATGGATAGCATAAATGACAGTTATGTTACAATGCTCGGTCGAAATTTGGGTTTAAAGAGGTGTGCAGCGTGATAAAGCAACGAACATTGAAAAATGTAATTCGTGCCACCGGTGTTGGTTTACACAGCGGGGACACTGTTTATTTGACCTTACGTCCAGCTGCACCCAATACCGGCATCATATTTCGACGAGTGGATCTTGAACCCATTGTTGAAATTAGTGCCAAAGCCAAGAATGTAGGGGAGACAGCATTATCAACCACATTGGTTGAGCATGGCCAGAAAGTCTCAACAGTAGAACATTTACTGTCCGCTTTTGCGGGTCTGGGGATTGATAACGCCTATATCGATCTCAATGCGGCAGAAGTCCCCATCATGGATGGTAGTGCAGGCCCTTTCGTTTTTCTTATTCAATCTGCAGGTATAGAAGAACAAGATGCAGCAAAACAATTTATCCGTATCAAAAAGCCAATTATTCTAGAAGATGGTGACAAATGGGCGAAGTTTGAACCGTTTGAAGGTTTTAAAGTGAGCTTTACGATAGATTTTCAACACCCAGTATTTACAGGCCGACCACAAAAAGTAGAAGTCGATTTCTCCTCAACGTCTTTTGTTCGTGAAGTGAGTCGTGCTCGTACCTTTGGGTTTATGAAAGACATCGAAAAGTTACGTGAAAATAATTTGGCGCTCGGTGGCAGTATGGATAATGCTATCGTCGTCGATGATTACCGTGTCGTCAATGAAGATGGTTTACGCTATGAAGATGAGTTTGTACGCCACAAGGTTTTGGATGCTATTGGTGATCTATATCTACTGGGATATAGTTTGATTGGTGCTTTCAGTGGATATAAATCGGGGCATGAAGTCAACAATATGCTATTACGAAAGTTATTAGAAGATGATGACGCTTGGGAGCTAGTCACTTTCGAGAACGATGAAAAAGCACCTATTGTGTTTAGTAGACCCGCTGCCTCTATTATGGGTTAAGGTTTCTGCCGTTTAGCGAGCCTTTCAAGTGCCGCCTTTAAAGAACCATCTTCCATTGTTTCGGCAGTTTGGGTGAGTGCTTTTGAAGCAGAAGCGGGTAGAGAAATTGGAGTTGACGACGGGTTCTCAAAAGGAGTGTGATTGGGTCTGACTTTGACTTCAATAGTGTTAATCTCTAAAGAAAGTTCTTGAGATAATGTTCGGCATAATGCGGGAGCTTGAAAACGTATTAAACTGCTGTATGACGCGTTATCAGTATGAATGATGAGCGTAGTACCATTAATATTAGCTAATTTACAGTGTGCTGAAAACTGCGCAGGTAAACTTTGTTGAAAGGCATGATTTAAGCGTTCTAACAGATGTGCACGATGCGTTAGTTTACGTAGCCCAGGGTGAGTGTGACAGACGTCGTTGATTTTTGTGGGTCGTTTTGCCATGAAGTCTTAATCGAGAAGGATAAGTATGCAGGTTATCATTATTTCGCCGAACAATACGACACATCAACACTGGCATTTATCGCCATTGATGTTACGTATCGTCGCCATGATTACTCTTATCATCTTGCTATCAGTCTCATATACAGCTTATAAAATAATAGTAGACAATCCTGAGCAACTAAGCAGCGCAATCGCAGAAGAAATGCTCATATCAGAACGAAAACAAGCGGTTGCCAAACTGATTGAGGCTAAGCAAGCACAAATGCAAGCGTATTACGCTAAACGACTAGGAACGTTACAAGCCGAAGCGCTTCGCTTAAAAGCATTAGCCGATAAATTAGCTGAATTAAGTGGCTTAAATATCAAAGCGGAGGGCCTAGATAAGCCGGCTGGACAAGGAGGTTTAGCTCAGTATCATGCCACGCCCTTTTCAGAAGATGAGTTTGAATCTTTCTTTTCACAATTAGAGAGTAATTTTGATACTCAAGCGCTCGGCTTAATAGAGCTGCAAGATTATCTCATTACTGAAGATAATATTAAATCAGCTATACCCGCCGGCAGGCCTATTAAAAAAGGTTGGATTTCGTCTTACTATGGATACCGTGTTGATCCCTTCAATGGTAACAAAGTTTTTCATCACGGCTTAGACTTTGCGGGTGCGTCAGGGAGTGAAATCTTAGCTGTGGCTGATGGTATTGTGAGTTGGCAAGGTTCTCGAGGTGGTTATGGTGAAATGATTGAAATTGATCATGGTAACGGTTACCAATCTCGCTATGCCCACAATAAAAAATTAGTCGTCAAACTAGGTGACAGAATAAAAAAGGGGCAAGCGATCGCCCTAATGGGATCAACTGGACGTTCAACGGGTCCACACGTTCATTTCGAAATTCTAAGGGATGGTCGAACTGTCAACCCAGCTAATTTTGTTAGACGATAAACCTTGTATTCCCTTCATTCTGACACCATATGAAAGGTCAGCTTAGACCTGACGGTGTCTACGCGCTATAATTAGGCACTTAAACATCAATTTTGTTTCCGAGAATAATGTCGGATTAGCACAAGGTAGTAAAACGGTATGGTAAGTAAGTTTTTCGGTAAAGTCTTTGGCAGTCGAAACGAGCGTGTTCTTAAAAAGTTGAGCAAAGTAGTTATTCAAGTTAATGACTTTGAATCGAGTGTCGGAAAGCTCACAGATACCGAGCTGCAAGCTAAAACAATCGAATTCCGCCAACAATTAGTTGATGGAAAGACATTAGACGACATTTTGCCCGAAGCCTTTGCTGTGGTTAGAGAAGCAGGCAAACGAGTATTGAACATGCGCCATTTTGATGTTCAGCTAATCGGTGGTTATGTCCTCAATGAGGGTAAGATTGCAGAAATGCGAACAGGTGAGGGTAAAACCTTAGTCGCCACTTTAGTTGTCTATCTGAATGCACTTGAAGGTGAAGGTGTGCATGTTGTAACAGTAAACGATTATTTAGCACAGCGAGATGCGGGCTGGATGAGTCAACTGTATAGTTTTCTTGGCCTGACAACGGGTGTGATTATCGGTGGCTTATCACCTGACAAACGTCGTGAAGCCTATCATTCAGACATTACTTACGGTACCAACAACGAATTTGGCTTTGATTACTTACGCGATAACATGGTGTTTAGTATCGAAGAAAAGGTACAAAGAAAATTACACTTTGCGGTCATAGATGAAGTCGATTCAATTTTAATCGATGAAGCACGAACACCGCTGATTATTTCTGGTCCTGCTGAGGATAGTTCAGAACTCTATCAAAGTATTAATCAACTGATTCCAAACCTCAACAAGCAAATTGGTGAAGGTGAAGAAGTTGAAACACGGGGTGATTACACTGTTGATGAAAAAGCCAAACAAATTCATTTCACGGAAGATGGCCATGAAAAAATTGAAGGCCTTTTAACCGATGCAGCTATTTTAGCGTCTGACGCAAGTTTATATGACGCAGCTAACATTGGCTTAATGCATCATGTGTCTGCAGCACTCCGCGCCCATGTTTTATTCCAACGTGACGTTGATTATATTGTTCAAGATAATGAAGTTATTATTGTTGATGAATTTACCGGTCGTACGATGCCTGGTCGTCGTTGGTCTGAAGGCTTACACCAAGCAATAGAGGCTAAAGAAGATGTCAAAATTCAAAATGAAAACCAGACACTAGCATCGATTACTTTTCAAAACTTTTTCCGGTTATATGACAAGTTATCAGGCATGACGGGTACCGCTGATACAGAAGCATTCGAGTTACAATCTATTTATAGCCTTGAGGTGATTGTCATTCCGACGCACCGTGAGATGCAAAGAATGGATGGGGCGGATCAAATCTACCTAACAACAACAGAAAAATACGCAGCAATAGCCGAAGAAATTAAGCGATGTGTTGAAAAACAGCAACCTGTTTTAGTCGGCACATCCTCAATTGAAAGCTCGGAATACTTACATGACTTGTTGGAAAAAGCCAAAATAAAGCATGAAGTCCTCAATGCCAAGTTTCACGAAAAAGAAGCCTATATTATTGCTCAAGCAGGACAGCCAGGTGCTGTCACCATCGCGACAAATATGGCTGGGCGTGGTACCGATATTGTACTAGGTGGAAGTTTAGACGCTGAGTTGGCCGAGCTCGGTGATGACGCATCGCAGTCTGACAAAACAGCAATTGAACAAGCTTGGCAGCAACGCCATGATCAAGTCTTGGCGGCTGGCGGATTACATATTGTTGGCTCTGAACGTCATGAGTCACGCCGTGTTGACAACCAATTGCGCGGTCGTTCAGGCCGTCAAGGTGATGCAGGTTCAAGCCGGTTTTATTTGTCGCTAGAAGATAATCTGATGCGTATTTTTGCATCCGAGAAAATGTCAGGCATGATGAAAAAACTAGGAATGGAAGATGGAGAAGCCATTGAACACCCATGGGTTTCTCGTGCCATTGAAAACGCCCAGAAGAAAGTGGAAGGTCACAACTTTGATATTCGTAAACAAGTTCTAGAATATGATGATGTGGCTAATGATCAACGAAAAGTAGTGTACGAACAACGTAATGAATTAATGGCCACAGAAGATGTGTCCAGCACAATCACATCCATGCGCGACACCGTCGTCAATGAAGTGATTAATCAATACATCGCACCTAATAGTATCGATGAGCAGTGGGAAGTTGACGGGTTAATGCTCGCTTTACGCGATGAGTTTGGCCTGGAAGTCGATATTGCACAATGGTTGCGAGATGATGAAGAGCTACACGAAGAAACATTACGTCAAAAGATCATCGCTGAAGTGCAAACACAATCTGAGGCCAAAGAGAGCATAACCGGTTCTGAATTAATGCGTCATTTCGAAAAAGCAATAACCTTGCAAACATTAGATTCACAATGGAAAGAACATTTAGCTCAAATGGATTATCTACGTCAAGGGATTAACTTGCGTAGTTATGCACAAAAAGATCCAAAGCAAGAATACAAACGTGAAGCATATCAAATGTTCACCGTTATGCTAGAACGTATTAAACACGATGTCGTATCATTGATTTCACGTGTTGAATTACGCGCAAAAGAGGATGTTGAAGCGATTGAAGACCAACGCAGACAATCAGGCGACATCGAAATGCAACACGACCAAGTCGATGGTATGACCGGTGAAGCAGAACAAACTGATATTGAGCAACAAGCGCAACCCATCACGCGTGATGGCCGTAAAGTAGGCCGCAATGAACCTTGTCCTTGTGGTTCAGGTAAAAAATTTAAGCAATGTCATGGTGCTTTATCTTAATGGCAGTTAACTTGCCAGTACTACAAGCAGGACAGTTACTCGCCATTGATGGTATTCGCTTAGCGACTGCTAGCGCAGGGATTAAAAACAACGACAGAACCGACCTCGTTTTAATTGAAATAGCAAAAGGCAGCAGTGTGTCCGCTGTCTATACGCAAAATGCCTTTTGTGCTGCGCCAGTGACGATTGCAAAACAACACCAGAAAGTGACAGGGCCTCGTTATTGTTTAATTAATTCAGGTAATGCTAACGCTGGTACAGGTCGTCAAGGTGACGAAGCTGCCACAAATTGTTGTCGTCTCCTTGCAGAGCAATTAAACGTTGTGACTGAATGTGTTTTACCCTTTTCAACGGGTGTTATAGGTCAACAATTACCCGTCGAAAAAATCCAAGCAGCATTGCCTGATTTAATATCAACTTTAACAAGCGATAATTGGTTTAATGCTGCTCATGGCATAATGACAACCGATACCTTAGCCAAAGCTATTTCCCAAAAAGTGATGGTCGATGGTGTCAGTATCACGATCACCGGAATGGCAAAAGGGTCAGGTATGATCCGACCTGATATGGCGACGATGTTGTCTTATATTGCGACCGATGCCAATGTATCGCAAGGTCTATTAGATAAAATGTTGAAACAGGCGGCGGCGCAATCGTTCAACCGTATTTCGGTTGATGGTGACACCTCAACCAATGACGCCTGTGTACTGATAGCCACAGGCCAAGCAGATAATGCAGCGTTAACAGATTTCGATTCCGAGGCCGCGCAGAAGTTATATAAAGCCATTGCTAAGGTAAGCCAATACCTGGCACATGCGATTGTTCGTGATGGTGAAGGGGCAACTAAGTTTATTGAAGTGACGGTTGAACAAGGCCAAAATACAGCCGAATGTCGTCAGGTGGCTTACACTATCGCCCATTCCCCCTTAGTAAAAACAGCTTTTTTCGCATCTGATCCGAACTGGGGACGCATCCTTGCTGCGGTTGGGCGAAGTGGCTTACAAGATTTTGATTTAAGTAAAGTGGCCATTTATCTTGATGATATCTGCATTATCAGAGCAGGTGAACCTGCGGCTGAATATACTGAGCCAAAAGGTCAGGACGTGATGGACAACGCTGAAATTACCATCAGGGTGATGCTTGAACGCGGCGAAGCGATCGAGTCAGTCTGGACTTGTGATTTTTCTTATGATTACGTCAAAATCAACGCGGAATATCGTAGTTAAGAGACCGTGGCAAACCCTAAAATCACCACCTTAAGTGAATTTTTGCAACATAGCGGCGCGCGTTACCGTGTTTTTGATATGGCACGTCGCGTTGTGAAAGTGAGCAATGAAGACTTTACTGAGATTGAAAAAACAAATCAGCCCTATCCCTACCCATTGCAAAAAAAAGCGCATTTTGGCGTTCTTTTTTGGAATTCAGAGTTAACTGATAAGCACTATGTTTGGTTTCTAAAGTTTCCCTTAGACGAACAAGGCTTAATCATTCAAGCTGCTCGTGATGAATTTCTTGTGATGTTGTTAGAGCGCGTGGGTGAATGCATGCTGGCGGCCAACGACGGCGATAAAATTGAAGGTGCCTTGAAAGATAGCCCCTATAGTTTTAAGCCGCGTGAAGATAAAATGGCAGCATTTAACGCACAAGCCAGTGATAGTTTAGCCGTTCAGCCCTCTCGGTATTATCAACCAGCCTTAGCTTACTTTACAGGCCAAACGCCAGCAGAAAATTGGCAAGCGCTGGCCATGCAAGGCGTGGCCGATGTCGGAGTTCGCTTATCAGATAAAGGGGATATCTCAGCACTGGCGAAAAATTTAGCCAACTTACCTACAAAGCCCTTTATAAGCCTATGTACATTTTTAGAACAATCCGAGCCGACGGTTACTTTAGTTGAAAGCTTTTCTGCTAAATTAACAAACCTTTTAGAAATGGAGACAGTTAACAATTCGCTGGTAGCAGCCTGCTTAAGGGCTGTGTCAAATAGTCCTGCAACAGGTTTGGTCGATAAAATGGTCGAACAAGTGTTAAACCATCGAATAGGGCTAGACATTGAAATTCTGGCGACCCTTTCTGGTCGGCTTTGGCGAATTATTAAACAAGCACAATTATGTCAGCTTTTTGTTGAGCGACTGGCTGAAAACAATGCGGGCTATTCTGGCTTTAGCCAAGTATTGGCCGACGCGATGTTTCTACCAGGATTACGCGAACCCATTATGAGGGCATTACGATCTCCTGATCGATCGCAAGCATTGTCATTAAGAGTCGGCGAGCTATTTGGTCAACCCTCTGTCTGATTAATGTGCCTTTGTTGCCATTGTTGCTCTGTCATTAAATCTAAATTATTTTCAACACGGTCGGTAAATAATTTACCGTGTAGATGATCGGCTTCATGTTGAAAAATACGGGCAATAAAACCATCATATTCTGTTTCAATAATCTCACCATTGCTGGTTTCGTAGCGCACTTGAATCTGATTTGACCTTGGCACAAAGCCACGCAGGCCAGGCACACTCAAACAGCCCTCCCAACCCTTTTCTTGTTGACTAGAAGAAGCTGTGATCACAGGATTTATCACCACAGTTTGGGCCATGTGCGGTGCTGAGGGATAACGCGAGTTAGGCTTAGACGACATAATAAATAATTGCAGGGGAATATCGACCTGAGGGGCAGCAATGCCCATACCACCAACGTCTTCGACAAACTGTAACAAGTCGGTGATTAACTGCTGAATGGCAGGGGCTTGAACATCATCAATGAGTTTAGCCTGTAACCGTAAATGAGGATGACCTAACTGTAGTAATTTAAAAGACATCGCTTAACCTCTATAGAACAGTATCAGTCCGAAACCAGCCGGCAATACTATAACGATCACGCATGGCGGCTAACACTTCATGGGGAAACTGTTCGCTCAAGAACAACACCAAAGTCCCCATCTTAGGCTCCACGGCTTGTAATTTCACCCCAGTATTGGGTTGATAGAGAATAAAATGTCCCTGATCTAGGCTAGACCACTCAGGATTCAAGTAAAACACACTGGATATAATTCGGTTTGATTGACCTTTAAAGGCATCGATATGACGTTGGTAAAAATGCCCCGGTGGATAATGAGAAAAGTGCGCTTCATAATCCCTTAAGCCAAGGAATAATTTTCGATTTAATTGGGTTTTCAGCGTGTCCATTGCATTTAAATAAGCTTGCTCAATCGGGTGAGCATTAGACAGCCATCGTGTTTTATCATTCCTGACCGTATCAAGTTGTTGAACAGATTGTAGTCGGCCCACTTTGGCCGTGTTGAAAGCAGATTCTGGCAATGTGCTGACATGCTGATAAAGTTGTTGCGTTAGAGTAGGTTTGATAAATTCAGTCAGGATAATATAACCCTGCTCGGATAAGGTCTCAGCGATAACATCGACATCAATACCCATTGATTTAAGCAAAGAACCAATAAGTCACCCCGATGGCGGCAACAATACCCGCAAAATCAGCAGCTAAACCACAAGCCGCTGCATGGCGTATTTTTTTAATACCAACTGATCCAAAATAAACTGCGAGCACATAAAAAGTCGTTTCGGTGCTGCCTTGCACAATGGACGATAAGCGACCGGCAAAAGAATCGGCACCATGAACTTGCATAGTATCGATCATCATTGCCCTAGCACCACTTCCACTAAACGGTTTCATTAATGCGGTGGGAAGGGCATCTATAAAGCGATCATCTAGCCCAAAAGATAAAATCACTCCACGTAAGGCATCAGCCATTAAGTCCAAAGCACCACTGGCGCGAAAGACGCCAATGGCCACCAACATAGCGACAAGGTAGGGAATGATTGTTATTGCGGTCTCAAAGCCTTCTTTGGCACCGTCAATAAAAGCTTCATAAGCATTTACTTTTTTAATCACCGCCCCAGAGATAAACAACATGACCAGTGAAAATAAAAACACATTACTAATTAAAGCAGATTGCTCCAACATCACACTCTGAGACAAGCTAGAGAAATAAGCCAATAAGCCAAAAACAAACACAGAAAAACCAACTAGATAAGCCAATATGACTCTATCTAACAGATTAATTTTCTGAACAGCTGAGACGGTGAGTAAACCAATTAACGTCGAGGCATAGGTTGCAATGAGAATGGGAATGAAGACATCAGTTGGATTCGCCGCACCCATTTGAGCACGATAGGTGAAAATAGTGACTGGAAATAATGTGACTGCCGACGTATTGATGACCAAAAATAAAATTTGAGCATTACTAGCGGTATCTTTGAGCGGGTTAAGCTTTTGCAATTCTTGCATCGCCTTAATGCCTAATGGCGTCGCTGCATTATCTAGGCCCAAAGCATTGGCCGACATATTCATCACCATCGCGCCGAGCGCGGGATGATTTATAGGGACTTCAGGCATTAAGCGCTCAAATAAAGGGCTCAGCCAAGTTGTCAACACGCGAATAAAGCCACTGCGCTCGCCAATTTTCATAATGCCCAGCCACAAAGCCAATATCCCCGTCAGACCCAAAGCAATTTCAAACGCGGTTTTAGACAAACTAAACATTGCTGTCATCATTTGACCGAATATGGCCGTATCGCCAAAAGCCAATAGCTTGATTAACGCCACCACAAAGGCCGCAGCAAAAAAGAAGATCCAGATGAAATTTAGCATAGTGTCATTCTACAGGGTGACTTCGTAAGGTGAAGCGTTATATGAGGCGATATAAACGAGAGGTGAAATATTTACTTTTTATATGTCGATAGTTTTATGTTATTCCTTACGATACTATTTGGAAACATATGATAAAGAATATTAACCTCTTTTTTTCACCATTAAAGAAGTCATATGCACAATAAACTGATGGAATAATTGTGACAAAACAGAAAATA
Organism: Methylophagaceae bacterium; assembly: GCA_047635075.1. Lineage (GTDB taxonomy): Bacteria > Pseudomonadota > Gammaproteobacteria > Nitrosococcales > Methylophagaceae. Next base: position 11,609 of record JBLIIN010000001.1, read on the forward strand.
AATCTGTCCCCTTTTACTGGTGGGGCTACTTCCGAAAGCCAAGGGGGTGTGCGTTAAATTTACAGGTAGAACTAAGCAATGATTAGTCCGATCGAAATATTCAGAGAATATTGGGAACAAGCTAGATCCCTTGGAGATGCAAGCGCGGCCTATTGCACACTGGCGACTGTTTCAGAAGATGGACAAGTTTCAACTCGGACTTTGGTATTGAGGGAAGTAACCGATGATTCATTTGTAATCTTTATTAACAACACCTCTCCCAAGTGGAAACAACTCGACCACTCCAACCACATAGAGGTATTGGTTTTTTGGCCTAGCTTGATGCAGCAGTATCGAATACGAGGTCAATTGGAGAGCATACCAAAGGAAAAAATGAGACTGCATTGGGCCAATAAACCCTATGACGCAAAGATAATCGATAACTACTATAAGGACTATCAACCAGAATCAAGTGTGCTGGATTCCAAAGATACACTTCTAGCAGGTATCAATAATCTTAAAAATAGTTACCCAAAGGACGCTGATGTTCCTTTCCCCTCAAATGTTGGAGGTGTGAGAATTAAAGCAAATTATATCGAAAGCTGGCAAGGATCAAACGCGGACCGATTACATGAAAGACATCTATACGAGCTATCGGGCAATCAATGGGAAAGAACTACTCTGGTTCCATGAATAGGAAAAACCTAACAATCACAGCAAGTAGGAACTCGCAGATGCTGGTTCGCTGCAATGGGCGTTAGGCTGCCTGCGACACACCAAAAAATGGCTAACCCTATAGCTGAGATTCACTAGGGTCGGTGTAGATTGATTTATATTAAACTTAAACAGCTATCGGGCCATTTAATAGTTTGCAATGCAGCATTAAAATGTAGCCTATGGAACGACTTTGTTAAGTCCCACTCTGCCTAGCTCGGCGAGCTGCAATAAAGCTTTTAATATACACCACTAGGGCAAACAGACTGACAGCCATCATAACGCCCACTCGAAACACGGCATCCATATCATCGCGGCCGATGGAGCTTGTCAGCGGCATGATTAGCGCTATCGAAAGTAGTAGGGTCAATCCAACAACGATGTGAGCAACAACTTTATTTTCCTTTTTAAAAGGCAGAGCCAACAAGGCCAGAACAACGCCAAAAATCACTGGGATCAATATCGTGATAGAGCGGGACTCTGCAGCTACATTCAGATAAGCCCATAGGCCAAATACGATTAAAACGGCGGCGTTAAGAATAGTTGCTTGATATGGCTTCATTTGTCTCTCTCAGTTTCTCAGCGAAAAATATAGTGTCGGAATCGATTAAAAGTCTACTTGCGAGCACAGCGCATACGCAGTATGAGTTCTACTGTTTGACGTAAAACCAAGAAGGCGTGAAATGTCTTTGTTAGCTATCATGTCATCATAACGCAATAGTATCATTAAGCGATTCTTTTTCGAGCACTGAAACAGTGTAAATTGCATTGTTAATGCTGACAGAGATTGAACCTCAGGTAGAAAAATCAAGACTGAAAATCAAGGGGCCAGCTAGCTTTATTTCGATTAATAACCCAAAAATTCCGACTCCTTATTAGGCAAGAAAGGGGACAGAATTATTTAATTAAGCATTCGATAAACCATGTTGGAAACTTAACGGAAATAATGGAATAATTCACACGAATTACAAAATAAATCGGTCACTTTTTACTGAGAATAAAAATGACAAAGATTGGAGAAGTAAAAGAAATTTGGCGCTACCCAGTCAAAGGGATGGCGGGTGAGCAACCGGAGAAATGCGCCATTGGACCGTTAGGGCTAGAAGGTGACTGAATCTGGGCAGTGCGTGATGTAGCGCGAAGTGAAATACATAGTTGCAAGTTCCGTCCCGAGTTGTTGACGTGCAAAGCCAGTAGCCATAGTGACCAAGCTAGACGCGATGTTGAAGTCACCTTCTCGGATGACACTTCTCTGAATAGCAACGAACCTGCTATCGATCAACGGCTATCTGAACTTGTTGGATATCAATCGACATTAGAGCCGCTAAAACCATTAACGGAACTGGACTTTTATCGTCGTCACAAACGTGATGCTGATAGTTGATTGGAAGAATTAAAAGAGACTTTTACCCGCGAATCGGGCGAGCCTTATCCTGATTTCAGCTCGCTACCCCAACAAGCCAAAGATTTTGTTACCGTGCCGGGCACTTTTTTTCTAGTGACACCTTTTCATCTGCTGTCTACACCAACAATAAATTACCTTAAGAATCAGCTCCCAGAGGCTGACTGGGATGTTCGGCGTTTTCGGCCGAATATCGTTATTGATACCGGCAGCAGGGATCTTGGACTAGTCGAGCAGGACTGGATTGGTAAACAAATAGCGATTGGTAGTCCATTAATTGACTGTACTGCCACAGCACCACGTTGTGGGGCTGTCACGCGCGAACAAAATGGACTTGGTTTTGATAAGTCTATGATCCGGACCATCATAAAAAAAGCCGATCAAAACTTAGGGAGCTACGGCAGTGTCAAGCAACAGGGCCAACTCTGCGTTGGGGAGTCGATTTATATTAGCGATTAGAAATAGCCTAGTTAAGATTAGAGCCTTGATGTTGATTCCAAGTATACTTCGTTATGAATAAAGTCCCTCTTCGTAGACATTGACAGTAAGCCGTTAACCAAGGTGGATTGAGTGTGTTTTGTCTGACTTGGATGGCGTATTAATAATATTGAGCTTAGTTAAAAGTGACTAAATCATGACACGTATTTTTGAAGTATTTTATCGGTTTCTCATCTTAGGCTGTATCAGCTTTGGCGGACCTGCTGCACATATAGGTTATTTCCAGAACGCATTTGTACAAAAGCTCAAATGGTTGGATGAAGATGCCTATGGAAAATTAGTGGCACTCAGTCAGTTTTTGCCTGGGCCAGGCTCAAGTCAAGTTGGTTTTGCAATTGGACTTCGCAGGGCTGGATTAGCCGGTGGTATTGCAGCATTTATTGGGTTCACATTACCTTCATTTGTATTATTATATTTTCTGGCAACTTTGGCTTTTGATGCTAATACCGGCGCAACACTGGAGGGTATGGTTCATGGGTTGAAGTTACTGGCAGTCGTCGTTGTTGCCGATGCCAGTTTGAGCATGTTCAAGTCCTTTTGCAAAGACCGATTTTCGATATCCTTGATGATTATATCCACCGTTTGTATTTTGTCGATATCTAGCCTCTGGACCCAAATTGGGGTGTTATTGTTCTCAGCCATTACTGGGGCAATCTTCGCGTCCTCGACAGAGAAAAAGCAAAATGAGACAGGGCGCATTGATATCAAACGTCTTCCATTGGCTATTTTCTTTATTTTATTTTTTGGTTTGCCATTCGTCGGCTCGGATCTTTTATCAAATTTTTATCAAGCAGGGAGCTTGGTGTTTGGCGGCGGACATGTTGTGCTTCCATTATTGCAACAGACTTTGGGCGACACGGTGACTAATGACCAATTCTTAACGGGTTATGCGGCGGCACAAGCGATACCAGGACCAATGTTTACATTAGCGGCTTTCTTAGGGGCAGATTTGCTACCTGCACAGCCACTATTAGGTGCGTCATTAGCTACATTAGCTATTTTTCTACCCGGTTTCTTATTAATCTATAGTTTGCAAGACGCTTGGGAATCGCTAACACAAAATTCAAAAGTGGCTGGCGCCGCGGCAGCAATCAACGCGTCGGTTGTAGGCTTACTTGTCTCGGCCCTATATAACCCTGTTTTTATCAGCGCGGTTATTCAACCGACTGACATGGCAGTGGCCGTTTCAGGCTTTTTTGCGTTAAGAGTGATGAAGTTGCCTATTATTGTTCTAGTACTAGCCATGTCTGTCATCGGTATTTTTCTGCTGTAGCAAGTCGTTTTTTGCTTTCTTATCAGCTGCGCGAATACTACGAGCTCCCCTGTTGAGTAAAAAAAAGCTGATAAAACCTGAAACGACTGAGAGAAGTAGCGCGAGATGGGGATTTTGACAACGCGCATACTCATGAAACAGCGAGAAATGCCCCTGACAAAATTCATTAGCTACATAAGCTGCTGAAAAATACCAAGCCAGTCCCCACAGAGCAGCAGGGAAGACAATGAGCGACAAGATGATAAGAGTGAAGCCTTTTTTCATTTTTAATCCTATAGTTTAGATCTAGTTTAGAGTGTTTAAGCACTGATAATCAAGGAATATTATATCGAAATGAAATCGTGTTTTAATTGGAATCTTTATAAAATATAGCTGTCATAAGAATTGCAGAAGCTGTTTATCTCCTCAGTAAAATTGATAGCTCTGCAAGTTAAAGTATCTATAGCAAGCAACTTTAATATGTGCAGTATTGGCCTCCAGTATTTATACTGGGGGTTTTTTTATAATAATGAAATGTTGGTTTTGGGATAAATAAAGCGAGTTAGTGGCTAAAAAAAACGGACTGTCAATGCAACTAGAGAAGGTTAGTTGTAAAATTCAATATAGAAACGATCTGAATTTATCGAGTGAATATAAAGCAATATTGTTGGTTCTATGACACCGTATTGTTTTGTAGATAAGGGGAATATTGCTTGCTTGGCCACTATAACGGTATAGCCAAGTCCACCCTCTAGCTCATCGATCTGTCACCAACCTCCAACTTGGCTCTGATGCTCTTTTAATAAGCCTTTAAGTATAGTGCGTTCGGTTAGCTCGGCTGTTTTTATTATATGCTTTGATACTTTTTGGCGAAGGCTTCATTTGCGCTCCTTACTGATTAAAGTAAACCACTCTTAACAGCACCACATTACTTTCTTTAACCAAGTCAGCAAGGATATATTGACCTATGTAATCGATTTACTGATGCTGCTCTGCACACAACATGGTTTTCAGTGAACAGCTGAGGTTAAGCCGACAGGGTTGATTGGTAGAATCGACAAGACGGGCGTTGACTAATTTTGGGACAATCTTCATCATGCGGCTTCGAAAAATATCAAAATACGTTACTATCTCTTGAATCGTTGCCGAGTGTTTCACAGGAAGTATGGCTCTAAGTAGATTAAAACTCAATGCAGTGTCAATTGCATAGATACTAATTTCACTCAATGAATAAGGATTGGTTTTGCAGTTTTCGGATGCGGAATATAAACGTGTAATGTATAGTTGTCCCGATTCATAGGGTAAGCAAACTCAAAAAAAATGGTCTAAGCAGAGGAATTATGCGTACTATCAGACGCTATTTTGGTTTGTTTTTTATTGATTCATAAAAGCGAGTGAATGAGAAGAGATGTCAGAGCAGAAAGATCCTACAATAGGCTATATTATTTGGAGCGTGCTTTGCGCTTTTTTCGGGGTTTCAAATAAAGAGAATTATGATCGCGATAGAGCTTACATTGAGAAAGTGGGCGTAAGGCCTTATCTTTATGCTGGCATCATATTAACGATGTGTTTCGCTTTATCAGTCTGGGCAGTTGTACAGATAGTATTAAGTAATGTAGCAGCTTAATAGCAATAAAGAATCGCTCTAAAAAAGCCCCTTTAAGAGGGGCTTTTTTTGTTAGTCTTTTTTCGTTTCGCGTCGTTGGCTTGGACGTCTCGCTTTATCACGAGCGCGAGTCCTTGGCTTACCTGAACGTCTTGGCTTTCGTGAGGGGTCACTGTCGCCTGCTTCCTTAGATGATTCAGGGGCATTGAAGTTCATTACACTGATTTCTAACTGTTTATTACACACCCAGACTTTACGAAGCTGCTGAAATAAATCTTTTGGCATACCTTCTGGTAAATCAATTGTACTGTAATTATCTTGTAAGCTTATTCGTCCAATATCTTTACTGGCGATACCCGCTTCATTGGCTATAGCACCGACTAGATTTTTGACCTCTGCCCCATGCTCACGACCGACTTCAACACGGTAAGTTTGCATGCCAGCCTCAGCCTCATGAATCGCTGAGCCAATGGTACGACGAGGTGATTTACTTTCTCGTTTTCCATTGCGGTCAGAACTGTTATTTCGTTCTTCGCGATCAGGTCGAGCAGGACGCGCTTCAACATGTTTAACCGGTTTAAGAGGTCGACTCTTTTGAACTAAGTAAGCCAAAGCGGCGGCTACTTCTAAAGGATCGGCTTCATGTTCTTGCTGATAGTCATTAATGACATTTTGGAAGAAAGTTAAGTCTTGTGATTCAATTATCTCACTCAACTGTTGATTAAATTGCATAACACGACGATCTGCAATATCTTCAGAGCTAGGAAGTTGCATTTTAGTAATGGTTTGACGTGTGGCTTTTTCAATCGCGAATAACATGCGCTTTTCGCGAGGTGAAATAAATAAAATCGCTTCACCTTTACGACCCGCACGGCCAGTACGACCAATACGATGCACATATGACTCAGTGTCATAAGGCACATCGTAGTTAACTACGTGACTGATGCGTTCAATATCTAAACCACGGGCAGCGACATCTGTCGCAACCAAAATATCCAGTTTGCCTTTTTTCATCCGGTCAACGGCTTTTTCACGTGCAGCTTGATTCATGTCACCATTAAGAGGAGAACTTGAGTAACCTCGTGCTTCCAGTTTTTCTGCAAGTTCAGCAGTCGCATTTTTTGTCCGAACGAAAACAATCATGGCATCAAAATTTTCGACTTCTAGAATACGCGTTAACGCATCTAATTTGTGAGTGCCGGTAACTTGCCAGTACCGTTGGTTAATGGTGTCAACAGTTGATGTTTTGGTTTCAATACGGATTTCAATCGGGTCTTTCAAATAGCGCTTGGCTACACGATGAATAGGCCCGGGCATGGTGGCAGAAAACAAAGCCACCTGACGCTCGTCTGGGGTTTCTTTTAGAATAGTTTCTACATCATCAATAAAACCCATGCGAAGCATTTCATCTGCTTCATCAAGGACCAATGACTGGAGCTCACCTAATTTTAAGGTGCCACGGCGTAGATGGTCTAAAACGCGGCCAGGTGTACCAACAATAACTTGTGGATTACGTTGTAATTGGCGTAATTGAATGCCCATGCTTTGGCCGCCATAAATTGGTAAAACATGGAGGCCTTTCAAATGGCGGGCATAGCTCTGAATAGCTTCGGCGACTTGAATAGCAAGCTCACGAGTTGGCGCAAGTACCAACATTTGTGGCATTTTTGCTTTAACGTTAATACGGCTAAGTAAAGGCAGAGCAAATGCTGCTGTTTTACCAGTACCGGTTTGAGCTTGGCCTAATAAATCGCGGCCTGCTAGTAGTGGCGCGATACTTTTTGCTTGGATAGGAGAAGGGGTTTCATAACCGGCTTCTTGGACTGCTTTTAGGATCGGTGCAGCTAGCCCTAATTCAGAAAATAGGGGCGTAGATGAGGGTTGTTCTGTTGACATTGATAAACCTGTGAAAGTCAGTTCTGTAGTCTAAACTGATGAAGAGAGAAAACTTGAGAGCTAATCATACGCGAGTACGTCAATAAAATATAGTTAAATCAGTCTGTTATTATCGAGTGATACGTTCTTATATTAATAGTTAGTGACATCTACTTAGCAAGTGGCGAAGAATTAGTGTGTTTCAGGGGGGTAAACGTCAGGTTGTGCTGTTTTTTTAAAGGAATGGTTCAGAGAAAACCTTTTCCATCAGAGTCCTTAGTAGGTATCCCAACATAAACGACGTCAGTTCGGGGTTGTGATGGCGTCGCTATTTAATGATTTTGGAAAATTTAGAGCCTTCAAGGGTTAAATTAACCATTAAGCCTTTGTTACTAAAGACAAAACCGACAATTGGGTCATTAATGTCAATCGTGTTTATATTTTCGCCAGTGCCCCATTCAATAAAGGCAATGGAACCATCAACTCCGACTTTCCAGCCGTCGAATCTTTGAAATTTAATAAGGGCTTCATTAGTTAAAAAAACCAGTACAATAGATCTTGATTGCGCACCCGCTTGTAGACCAATTGAGGCTGCAGCTGTATTGTAGTAAGCGCGAGTTTCACCATCGATAACGAGTGCACCCTCACCGTACTCTCCGCCAATCCAGAATCCGGCTTTTAAAACTTTGGGAAAGACTAAAACGCCTTTGGCTTCTTTCAAAAAGGCACTACCCCCTGGCACATCTTGTCGAAAACGCTTTAATGTTTCGTTAACACCAATGTTAATTTCAGTAGCAGCAGCAGCAGAGCTTATGGAGGGTAAAAAAGCCGACACAAAAGCGAGAAGACTAAATAAAATGATGAAATATGAACGCCGACGTTGGTTTGGCATATTTACGATGACCAGATTTAGTTAATTAAAGTGTTAAAGTAACATGGAATTAAAGACGGATAAAGCGTCACAGCGGCCTTCATATGGTGGGGCATGATGATAAACACGGTTTAGTTGATGTTTTGACTGGTGAGGTATTCGTCATAATCTCCCCTAAAATCTACAATACCTGTTTCTGTCATATCAAAGACACGCGTTGCAAGAGATGACACAAATTCACGGTCATGACTGACAAAGAACAAAGTGCCTTCATATTGTCCTAGCGCCATATTCAACGATTCAATCGATTCCATATCCATGTGGTTAGTGGGTTCGTCCATAATGAGGATGTTCGGTTTTTGTAGCAGTAGTTTACCGAACATCATTCTGCCTTTTTCACCACCAGAGAGCACTTTTGCTTTTTTATCAATCATGGTGCCAGAAAACAGCAAGCGGCCTAATGTGGCTCGAATTACCTGTTCATCATCTGAGGGTTTTCCCCACTGTTGCATCCATTCAAATAAGCTTAAATTATTGTCAAAGTAATGTTCATGGTCTTGAGCGTAATAACCAATACTGGCATTCTCAGACCATTTCACTTCGCCTTTGGTAGGAGCCATTTCCTTAGCTAGGGTTTTAACAAAAGTAGATTTTCCAATCCCGTTAGGGCCAATAATAGCCACACGTTCTCCCACTTCAGCCATGAATTTAAAGCCGTCAAATAAGGCCGGTTCGTCATCGTAACCTTGACTGATACTATTCACTTCAAGTGCATTTCGGAACAATTTTTTACCTTGTTCAAACTGAATGAAAGGATTAACACGACTAGAGGGCTTAATGTCATCTAATTGGATTTTGTCTATTTGTTTGGCACGTGATGTGGCTTGTTTTGCTTTGGAAGCATTTGCTGAGAAGCGACGCACAAAGTCTTGTAGTTCAACAATCTGGGCTTTCTTTTTCGCATTATCAGAAATTTGTTGTGCCCGTGCTTGAACGGAAGCCAACATGTATTCATCGTAAGTGCCCGGGTAAATACGTAATTCACCAAAATCCATATCAGCCATGTGAGTACAAACACTATTTAAGAAATGACGATCATGAGAAATAATCACCATGGTGCCATTACGCTGGTTAATAATATCTTCTAGCCATCGAATCGTATTGATGTCCAGATGGTTAGTTGGCTCATCAAGTAGAAAAATGTCTGGTTCTGCAAATAACACTTGCGTGAGCAGAATACGAAGTTTCCAACCCGGGGCGATTTCGCTCATTGGGCTGTAATGTTGCTCTGTTGGAATCCCAACCCCCAACAATAATTCCCCAGCACGAGATTCAGCAGTATAGCCATTCATTTCAGCATATTGACCTTCAAGTTCAGCTACTTTTAGGCCATCTTGTTCTGACATCTCAGGCAAGTTGTAGATACGATCTCGTTCGCGGTGTACTTCCCATAATTCAGCGTTACCCATGATAACAACATCAATAACACGTTGATCTTCATAAGCGAACTGATCTTGTTGCAAGACTGCGAAAGTTTCATTAACGTCAATGCTTACATTACCTGAAGTCGGCTCTAGCTGACCGGAGATAATTTTCATGAAAGTCGACTTGCCACACCCATTGGCCCCGATAAGGCCGTAGCGATTTCCTTCGCCAAACTTGACTGAAACGTTTTCAAATAGGGGCTTAGCACCAAATTGCATGGTGATGTTTGCAGTAGTTAGCAAGGCAGGTTTCCTGTGGTTGTGACGCGATTAACGCTGTCTAGGTTAACCGGTCATTATACATGGTATTACTGTTGTTTGATAAGGAGTTTTTTCGCTTTGCGAGAAAGTTTTTTAATGACTGCTTCCCGTTTGGATGCGCTGCTGCGGTCTGAGTGGGATTCTTGATACACCATTTTTTTTGCTGGACTGGTGTTAAAAAATCGGGCGCCAGCTTTTTTGTGTTGATGTTCTGAAAATCGTCGAACTACGTCAGTGGTGATACCTGTGTAATAGTAACCGTTTTCAGCTTCAACAATATAAACAAACCAATCACTTTCCGAACGGGTCATTTACGATTTTTTATCAAAATCAATCGCAGCTGAATTAATACAATAACGCATACCTGTCTGTGTTGGGCCATCGTTAAACAGATGCCCCAAGTGAGCATCACATTCTGGGCATCTCACTTCTACGCGTCGCATGCCATGGCTGTCGTCAAAGACTTCAGTAATGCTATTGGCAATGAGTTGATCAGAAAAGCTGGGCCAGCCGCAACCTGAGTCAAACTTAGAACTTGATGAAAAAAGGGCGTGTTGGCAACAAATGCAGCGGTAGCCTCCTTCATCATGATGGTCAACGTAAATGCCAGAAAAGGCTGGCTCGGTTCCAGATTGGCGTGTGACTCTATATTCTTCGGCAGAGAGTTGCTCGCGCCATTGCGCATCAGTTTTTATAATTGAAGCCATAACGTAAAACCCAATAAGATAGTGACAGCTATAGTAACGTATTTTTTAAAGATATAGCCCATAAATACCTTTCCAATGTAAGGTCAGTTAGGCCTGTTCAAGCTGATTTTTCTATAAACTGTTTTAGCGAGCCGTTGTCAATGCGCCAGCCGATCATATTGGTTTTTTTGGATTAAATAGTTTTTTAGATGGTTGATGTCATCACATTTATGATCAATAGAACCAATGACTAAGCGGGAATCATCATTTGCAATATTAGCCAATTTACTATGCTGCGTTAGTGTAAATGGACAATTGCCAGTCACAGTGATTAAAGCCAATAGTGAGGTAAATGCTGTAACCCTTTAGATCTTCAATTGAGGAATAATATTAAAACCGTGCTAAGGACAACAGGGCTTGTGACAAATTTATCACGCTTCAAACCGTAGTGACTACTCCACACATTACTGCCAAAAAAAGCCCATGAAAGCGCAAGTAATAGCAACAAAAAAAGTGATTAAGATGTTGATTGTTTTTCTACTCATAATTTATCTATTGTAGTCTTCAACGATTAAGCTATAAGAATCACTCTATACTCAAGAATAATAAGGCCACGGTAAAATACCCAACTAGCCCCGTCGGCAACATAATTGTTTGCCCTCAACGCAAGCCATTAGATGTTAAATGTTCATGATAATAAATCTCGGGGGTTATAGTAGAGGACTGGCCAGCGTAGTTTTTTAGACAAATCACACTTATGATGACAATTGATGTGGAAAAGACGAGAAAGTTAATTAATTGTGATCTTGATGAATGTTTAGAAACTGACCCGGATGGCCAAATCATGCCATTGATTAATCAAGCGAGTATCGCCAGCGGGGGCCACGCGGGCGATAATGACAGCATGGAGAAAACAGTTAAGTTAGCTAAACAACATTGTGTCAGCATCGGCGCCCATCCAAGTTACCCTGACAAGTTAGGCTTTGGTCAGCTTAGCCACGCCTTTGGCCGCATTATTTGATAATATTTTGCTCCAAATAGATGCCTTGGAGCTGATTTGTCTGCGACATGAAGTACAAATAGAGTATATCAAGCCACATGGGGCCTTATATCACGACATGATGCAGCGCGAAGACATTGCAACATTACTATGTGATGTGATTAAAACAAGAAAGTATCAACTCACGTTAATCGTGCAAGCGGGTGTTAACACCAAAAAAATAACGGCAATTGCAAGGAGCAAAGGAGTACCTCTCCAGCTTGAAGCATTTGCCGATAGAAAATACCGCGGTATTCAATTAATACCACGCTCAGAAACGGGTTCAATATTAGCAACGCCACAACAGATTCAAACTCAGTACCAGCAGTTAAGTGAATCAAGCTCTTTTCAAGTTGACACTATTTGCTTTTATTCAGATCATTCGCCATCAGTAATAGCTCTAAAAAAGATAGCGGCAACAGGGGCGTGCTAGAGATTAAAATTGCTGGTGAAAACGCCATCATTATTTACCTAAATTTACCTAAATGGCCAGGTTTCTGAGAGTTCGGTTAATGAGACCGCTTTTTTTACAGCTTTATTAAAACAAGAATTAGCTGACTACATAATAGATATAGTGCCTTCCTACACGAGCATAATGCTGACTTATCGATTGAATAAGATTGATTATGTGAGTTTGTGCGAAGGGGTAACTACATTAATTAACACCAACACCATGATGATTAAAATGAATCAAGACAAGTTGGTTGATATCCCTGTTTTATATGATGCTGATGTGGGCTTAGATCTGAGCGGTTACTTATACGAAAAGGCGCTGAACCTAGATGAATTGATCGAATTACACACTCAGCGTGATTATCTGGTTTATGCCCTCGGGTTTAGCCCTGCTTTTGCTTTTTTAAGCACTGTAAATTGGCGATTAGTGACATCTCGCTTGGCAACGCCAAGAATACAAGTGCCGGCTGGTAGCGTTGGCATTGCCGACAATCAAACCGCTGTTTATCCGATCGCTTCTTCAGGTGGCTGGAAGATCATTGGGCGAACACCTTTAGATTTATCATTGGCTAATCCGGAGAATATTAACCTATTTAAATTGGGGGACACCATCCGTTTTCGCTCGATTGAACTGGCTGAATATTTGGCCCTAGGTGGCCAGAGATGAGTTTTAGAATTATCAAATCTGGCTTTTTGGCCACCATACAAGATGCCGGGCGTTATGGTTATGCCAAGAGTGGCTTGAGCCAGTCAGGAGTGGCTGACGAACAGGCTTATCATTGGGCCAATCATTTATTAGGTAATCATTTAATGATGTGGCAGTTGAGGTCACCCTAGGTCAATGTGAGTAGCAAGCATTAGATGATATGGAAATGATAATAACCGGTGCTGAATTGGGTTTTTATATTGACGATCAGCGAGTAAGGCTGTGGCAAACCATGTTGATAAAAAGGGCGAGGTATTAAAGTGTCAAACGGCTGCTCAAGGGACTGGAAGTCGCTCAATCATAGCGGTTAAAGCAGGATTTCAAACCGCACTTCAATTTGGTTCACGCAGTGTTAATTTACCGGAGCAGATAGGCGAGGCATTACAAAATGGATCTGATTTAAAGACACAACCGTTGATATCGAGGATGGTGAAGCAAAAAGCGATACCTTACTATTTTAAGCTAAATTATCAGCAACCCTTGATTTTAAGATTGATACCGAGTTATCAATATGAAGTCTTCACAAAAAGTCAAATATCGGTCTTATTAAACCAACAATATTTGATCAACTCGGCTTCGGATCGCACCGGGTGCCGGCTTCACGGCCAAGCAATTCAACATGTACCCGCCACCATGGTATCCGAGGGAATCGCTTATGGTAGCGTCGAAGTCACAACGGATGGTCAACCGATTATTTTGTTAAAAGATCGGCCCACAATTGGCGGCTACCCCAAGCTAGGAACGGTGTTATCGCTCGACTTATCTAAATTGGCTCAGAGGCATGCAGGCCAGTCAGTTAAGTTCGAATTAACGACATTGGAACAGGCGCAATTAGAGCGCAAAAAATTTAATCGATTTTTTAATATAAGCTGATTAAAGTGAGGCTAAAACGGTTTTCTTAACAGTCTTACGCATATGTTGAAACTGTAATGTTACTGTTAGCCAGCTGGCGATAGCGATAGACCACCAAATACCGAAAATATCAGTGTCCAAAAGTATCAGGGCAACGGCAATAAACAATGAAGGCAAGATGAGTTGCCTAACCAAGTTAAAGTACATCGGTACTACGGCTTGTTTCATACCCTGTAAAACGGCACTAGAAACAAAAGATAGAACATAAGCGGGTAAGATTAAGGCTTCGACACGCAAGTACCCAACACCGATTTCAATCACATTGGAATCATCTGTAAATAAAGCAATTAATGGTCTAGCAAAGGCAAACACTAAAATTCCGCCAAAAACCATCATAATCGTGCCAATTCTAATGGAGTCAACGGCGACTTTTTCCATCCGCTCAAACTTTTTGGCCCCAAAGTTGACACTCACCAGAGATAAAACAGCAATATTAATACCGACGGTAGGCAACAACACTAATTGTTCAATTCTTAAGGCAATTCCTAATCCAGCAACGGCATCCTCACCAAATCGAGAGACAGCAGCAGTGACAATGATTGAACCCAAAGCAATCAGAAACATATTAGTGCTGGCGGGTAAGGACTGATTAATTAGAGCACGGTATTGAACTAGGTTTGGTGATAGGTTATGTGAACTTAAGCAAGCAGCTAACTGACTCTGGCTAACTTTTTTCGTTAGGTAAATAGCACTGCCTAATTGTGTTGTCGCAGTCGCCGCAGCTAAACCATAAACTCCCCAACCAAACGTAAACATAAATAAAGGGTCGAGTAGGATATTAGCAAAAAATGCCACAATTAAGCTATTTCGAAAGCTTGTCGTGTCGCCCAATGAATTCAAAATACCATTAGCAGCCATGGCATGAGCTGACAGAGCCAAGGTGGGTAAAATAATTGATAAGTAACTGACAGCATCATTGACATAAGCGCCTTCAGCACCCATGACCGAAAATAGGTCAGTGACAAAAAACAACACCGTTAGCCCTATCAATATTGCCGTTAACCAAGCAAAAGAAAGGGCTCTGCCAGCGATTTCTTCAGCTAAGTCTTGTCGTCCCTCACCACGCGAATTGCCGACAAGGGCATTGGTGCCTTGGCCAATACCAATCGATACAGCAATGCCCATAAAATAAATTGGTGCCGCTAATGAAAGACCCGCTAAAGCAGTTGATGACAATAGACCAGCATAGTAGTTATCGACGATGTAATACATCGTATTAAAAAACATGCCGATACTGGCGGGTATCGCAATTTTTTTAAGTAAATGGGGGAGAGGGTCTTTCGTGAGATCCAAATTTTTAACCCATATCACAGGAAGTCGATGACAAAGTATAACGTGGTTTTAATATTAAAATCGGGGTGGACTGGATGAGGCAAAGAGCCGAGTTTGATTGTGTGGCGTTACCGGTGCAAAGTACGACTTGAAACGAGAAGGTAAAGTGACTAATTAAATATTGGAAGGGCAACAAAATTTAGCGTCGTAATATAAGAAACCGTGCTCAAGCAGTGCTAGTGGATTTAGCACGGGTCTCTGAGTATTGTTCAAAATAAAAGGGGTAGGCCCTTTGGCACACTATCAGATTCAGATTACTGCGTTCGGATATCAGTAATGGGTATTAACACCTCATTACGCCTTAAAAACCAAGGTGTGAAGGGGGCGTTGTATCTGGCCCAGATAGCTTCTCCATTGATTTGATGGTTAGATTGTTGAATCCAGCTTTCTAGCTCCTGTTTATGCTTTGAATAGTTTTCTTTACTCCAAAATCCTGAATACCGAATACTAGCGACTACTCGTTCTGGGACTTGTCGTAGTTCAACTCTGGGGTTATTGGGTTTGGGCAACGTGGCTAGAGTATAGTAGGCAGGCATCATAAAACTGATGGCCCAGCCATTATTAGCTTTTTGTTGACTGACCGGAGCTGTCATTGCAATTTTCTCACTCGCAGCTTGTCGAGATATGGGTGCAGTCATTGTTATATCAATCTTTGCTGTATTGTCACCTGAGATATACTCAAATAACGGCTGAAAAGCAGCATTCCCTGCATCTTCGATATTGTCGTTCACAATTGTTTCAGCCAAAACATGTGGCACATAGTGGCGAACTTCAATATTGTTTTGCTTAGAAATGACCTCATATTGGGCTTCTTCAATTGCCACGGCTTGGCCACTTATTAGAATCGTTATTAATGCGGCGCGGATTGAGTTGTTTAGCATAATTTAAAATGACCTTGTGGTAACTGACGCGACTTGATTGTACTATTGGACATACATCAAGCCATTAAGTTTGTCTTGTCTTAACGTAGCGTAATAAAACATTAGATGCATTAAGGAACAACGCTTTTTATTTTTTAACACAAAGAGTGAATGACTATCATGTCTTTAGAAAAGGCGCCTAGCTGGCGCGCTCACTTGAACCCAGAGTTTGAACTAGCGTATATGCGGGACTTAAAGATATTTCTTCGGCGAGAGAAAGATCAACATAAGGTTATCTACCCGCATTCATCAGACTGGTTTCATGCCATAGAAGCAACACCGTTAGAAGAGGTCAAAGTCGTGATTTTAGGACAGGACCCTTATCACCAACCCGCTCAAGCCCATGGCCTATGTTTTTCAGTGCAAGCCGGCGTTAAAGTACCGCCATCATTGCGTAACATATACAAAGAACTAGAAACTGACTTAGGTATCACTCACGCTAATCATGGCTATTTAGAAAGCTGGGCAACACAGGGTGTGTTATTACTCAATGCTGTGTTGACCGTAGAAGATTCTAAAGCCAATGCCCATCAAGGAAAAGGCTGGGAACCCTTCACTGACAAAATTATCAGCGTCGTTAACGACCAATGTGACAATGTCATTTTCATGTTGTGGGGGAGCTATGCGCAAAAGAAAGGCGCGATGATTGACGCTCAAAAACATCTTGTTTTAAAAGCACCGCATCCCTCTCCGCTATCCGCACATCGCGGATTCTTAGGCTGCAGGCACTTTAGCCAAGCGAATAATTATTTAGCTCATAATGGCAAGGTGATAATTGATTGGGATGTATCTAAATAACAGTTATGAAGTGTTAAGCAGCTGATTTAAATGATATTATAAATATATTTAAGTCAGTATGGGTATACAGATTTACGCTGTTCTAGAGTGAATGGAAATCCGGCTTAACGGGGTGCGGCTCTTAATACTTCAATTGCCATAAAATCTGCAACACATCCTTTGTCATTTTAATTCATCATCAGGCAATCAATATAATCTGTGAGCATATGAAACAACAACCCAATACCTATTACATTAAAAGGTTTGCGAAAAAAAAGTGAAACCACATAAATAAACATAGCGTAATAGGTATGTAGAAAATGAAAATTTATGCTGCATCTGTCGGCCTGAAAAATGGGATCAGCTACCAAATTGTCTAGATCAACCAACATAGTCATTATCAAAATTAAATAGACTTTTCCCCAGTCTTTTTTAAAG
>JBLIIN010000002.1:0-28518 GCA_047635075.1 Methylophagaceae bacterium
CGCCCCTAAAGTAGGCGATGCTTATCTTAGTTCAGACTCTAACTGGCATTCGATATTAGTCGGGTCAACAGGCGGCGGTGGTAAAAGTATCTTTGCCTTGGATGTCACCTCACCAGACAGTTTTTCTACGACAGATATATTGTGGGAGATTTCAACCACTACCGCACCTGTTGCATCTGACTTATCAGCCTTCCAAACACATTTAGGCTTCACGCTTCCACAGTCATCCATTGTTAAAATGCAAAATGGCCAATGGGCAGCAATCGTTGCTAACGGCTACGAAAGTACAAACCAAACTGCCGTATTATTTGTTATCGATATCGAAACTGGGGCGATTATTCGTGAAATAGATACAGGCATCGGCAGTGGTGCAAATCCAAATGGTTTATCAACGCCGATCCCCGTTGATGTCAATGGCGATAGAATTACTGATGCTGTCTACGCCGGTGACTTGCACGGTAATATGTGGAAATTTGACGTTTCAAATAGCGATGTAAGCCAGTGGCAGTTAGCTTTTGGTGGCTCAGCTTTGTACGTAGCACTTGACGACGCGTCGACGCCTAACAAGCAACCTATTTCGTCTAAACCACAAGTTGGGCCGCATCCTGATGGCGGTGTTATGGTGTATTTTGGTACCGGAAAATATTATGAAGTCGGTGACCAAGTTGTTGCTACGCCGCCAAAAGAACAGACCTTCTATGCTATCCGCGACACAGGTTCGAATGTGACATCAAGAACGACATTACAAGCTCAGGTTATTCAGTTTGAAGAGCGAATCGAATCGTTAAAAATTGATGTTAGGGTCACGTCTGAAACGACTGTGGACTACACCAGTAAATCAGGCTGGTATATTGATTTAGTATCACCGGAAGAGAATGGCGGCAACGGAGAGGGCGAACGGGTTGTCAGTGCCCCTCTTTTACGAGGAGGCCGCATCATCTTCACCACAATGATACCTGAAGGCGATCCTTGTGGCTTCGGTGGATCTAGTTGGCTCATGGAGTTGGATGCGGTGAATGGTCGCAGATTAGATAATGCACCTTTTGATATTGACCAAGACGGTGATTTTGATAACGATGACCTATTAGCAACCATTGATAGCAACGGTGATGGCGTTATCGATGAAAATGATAGCGTTAATATTAGTGGTATCAGAAGAGATGATGTCGGTATTATTAAAACACCGGGTGTTGTTTCAACCGGTAATAATACTGAAGTTAAATATGTCAGTGGTACTAGCGGCAAGTTAGAAGTTTTCTTTGAATCTGCTGGAGAGCCTTTTGGTCGTCAGTCGTGGCGCCAATTACGCTAACTAAAGGAAAGGTTTTAAAACGATGACAAAAAATGGATTCACTCTTATAGAACTTTTGATCGCGATTGCTATCATTGGTATTCTGGCATCAATTGCCTATCCCTCTTACCAAGATAGTGTTCGAAAGACTCGGCGAGCAGAAGCCCAAGTTATCATGATGGAATATGCTAGTTTTGCTGAACGAGTTTATACCGAAAACAATAGCTACAGGGCGGCAACAACAGCGTTGGCAGGAATACAGAATACAGTTTTTTACAGCTATGCTGTTGCTATGACACCCGCTGCGCCCGACCCTGCGACAACTTTTACCATTACTGCCACTGCACTAGCCGGGCAAACTGACGATACCTGTGGAAATTTATCCATTGAAAATACCGGCAACACAGCCCCAGATCTTGCCGGGTGTTGGAATTAACTAATAAAAGTACCAAGCAAGCTGCACCAGTACGCCAGCAAAAATACCGGCAATAACATCATCGAGCATAATGCCAAAACCACCATGTAACTGTTGATCAGCCACGCTGATCGGCCACGGCTTTAAAATATCAAATAGTCTAAACAATACAAAACCCAATGCTATCCATTGCCAACCTTGCGGTGCTGCCACCATGGTGACCAAATATCCTACTATTTCATCCCAAACAACGGCGGATGGATCATCCTTGCCTAACCAGTTAGCTGATTGTTGACAAATATAGATCCCGACAATAAAGGCAAAGACAGTCAATATCACATAAAGCGTTATCGATAGGTTCTGCATAAAAAGATAGATAGGAATAGCTGCTAGGGTGCCGAAGGTGCCAGGGGCTTTTGGCGCTAATCCCGAGCCGAAGCCTAAACCCAGAAAACACACGGGTCTTTTTAAGAGTTCTCGAAAATTAATCTTTGCTTGAGAAGTGCTCATACCCTGTTCCCGTTAATTCAATTTTTTGCCCGTAATGGTTGAATATCATATCGCCCGTCTCGGTAACTATGCCTATTTTAGTACATGGTACGCCACTATCTTGTAGCAACTCATCTGCTTTTTCTAGTGCCAATGTGAAACAAAGTTCGTAATCATCACCAGAGTATAAGGCTAGCTTTTCAGCGCATTCTCTGCCAACCACATCAGTCAGCTCTTTAGATATGGGTAATGCGTCGATATTGATTTCAGCCCCTACGCCACTTGTGTGTAGGATATGGCCAAGATCTGCGATCAGTCCATCTGATATATCAATAGCTGAGTTGGCCACATTCAATAGGTTTTTCCCCAGCTTAACTCGAGGTGTTGGTCTCTCAAGTCGATGTTCCAGAAAAATTGTCGACTCAGGTCTCAATAGCCGACCAATCAATTGGCTTTGTTTTAATTTCAAGCCTGCACCTGCATCACCCAAAGTACCAGAGACATAGATACCATCGCCGACTTTGGCCCCACTTCGGCGTAATGCTTCACCAGCTTTCACAAATCCATGGACTTGAATGGTAATGCTTAAAGGGCCACGTGTAGTGTCACCTCCGATCAAGGCTATGCTGTGTCTATTTGCTAATTTAGACATGCCTTTGGCAAAGTCCGCCAGCCAAGATTCTTTCACTTCAGGTAAGGTTAAGGCTAGGGTAAACCAGGCGGGTGTTGCGCCCATAGCAGCTAAATCGCTTAAGCTAACAGCAAGACTTTTATGCCCTAAACTTTCAGGCTCTACGCTTGGTAAAAAATGAATACCTTCAACTAAAGTATCAACTGAAATCGCTATTTGCTGACCGGCTCTAGCTTGAACGAGTGCACAATCGTCACCAATGCCCAACAGTACATCTGCACGTTCAACTGTACATTTTTCAAAATATTGTTTGATCAGGGAAAATTCCGATAAGCCTGACATGAACTATTCTCTGGCGCTATTGGCTATTTTGCTTGTTACTGTTTCTCTTCGCTTTAGCTGCTTTATATTCAACAGAGCGTAACTTAGAGCCCATCTTGTCTAAAACACCATTGACGTATTTATGACCTTTTTCACCACCAAACGCTTTCGCCAATTCGACGGCTTCATTTAAAACAACCCGGTAGGGAATTTCTGGACGGTGAATAAATTCGTACACAGCTAAACGCAAAACAGAACTTTCAACGGGGTCAACGGCGGCTAAAGAACGATCGACAGCATAGGCTAATTCAGCATCTAACTGCGCGATTTCTTTTGAAACCCCTTCGACCAGAGACATAAAGTATTTCTGGTCCATTTTTTCTGAGTTTTCAGCTGACACAAATGCAAGGGCATCTTTGGAGATAGCTGTTTGCTCATTGACTAATGCATGGTAAAGAGCTTGAACAGCAGCACGACGTGCGTGCGAACGGGGTAAAGCTGCTGACATTTATTTTGCGCTCTCTATTTGACGAAGGACATTCACCATTTCAATGGTACCCATGGCAGCTTCGGCGCCTTTGTTTCCTGCTTTAGTCCCTGCCCGTTCAATCGCTTGTTCGATTGTATCGACCGTCAACACCCCAAAAGAGACAGGAATGTCGAGTTGTAATGTCAACTGGCCCAGTCCCTTAGAACACTCACCAGCAACAAATTCAAAATGCGGAGTCCCCCCCCGAATTACCGCACCTAGGGCAATAATAGCGTCGTATTTTCCGGTACGACCCATGCGCTGTACCGCGAGAGGAATTTCTACGGCGCCTGGAACACGAGCCAACTCGATGTCTTTCTCACTGGCACCATGGCGGACAAGCGTATCAATTGCACCTGAGATGAGGTTATCAACAATGAAGTCATTGAAACGGCCGGCAACTATGCCTACACGCATATCCTTAGCTGAAAAATCACCAGAAAAAGTCGTGACATTACTCATGGTTTACAGTATCCACAGTGTTAGAAAGATACTATTGTACTGTTTTTAGCAGTTTATTGCCTAATGAACTCGACTCAAGTCTGCAGTGATCTAATGCGGTACTGAGTTGGCCTTAGATACATCCACTTTTGCCTCAATAGTGAACCACTCATATGGCTGTTTGTCGATTCTCAGTGCTGTCAACTTTTCCCCCCAAACAACACCGCTATCAAGGGAGAAAACCTGCCCATATTGGCCCGTTCCTAATGTTGACCAATGACCAAAGACGATGCGTTCCGTTCGTGTTTTTCGGTTTGGCATGTCAAACCAAGTTACCTGCCCTACAGGACAATTCTTTGGATTGCCTTTGTATTTAAGCGCTATTCGGCCATCACCATGGTAGTAGCGTAATCGCGTAAAACAATTGGTGATGTAACGCAGACGATCCCAGCCGGCTAATGACTTAAACCAGCGCTCGGGTTCGTTACCATACATATGTCGGAAAAAATTGCCCCAATCATCGCTTTGCAATACTTCCTCGACTTCTCTGGCGCGTTTTTTTGCTTTGCTAATTGTCCAGTCTGGCGGAAGACCCGCGTGCACCATTGTAAAGCCCAGTTGTGCGTCGTGATGGAGTAAAGGCTGATGTCTTAACCAGTCAATCAGCTCATCTCGATCGGGAGCCTTTAGCACCGAGTCCATGGTATCTAAACGATGATGATGCTTCGAGATGCCACTTGCATTAGCTAATAGATGAAGATCGTGATTACCCAGTACGACTTTAACAGACCGAGGGCCATGATCTTTTGCAAAACGTAATACTTCTGCTGACTTGGGTCCACGATTAACCATGTCGCCAGCTAGCCAAACTTGATCATTACTCGGGTCAAATTTAATTCGCTCAAGCAACTTCTCTAGTTCATCAAAGCAACCTTGGACATCACCTATGGCATAAACAGCCATTTACTTTCTCCACTTAACGTCATTCGCTCTTTGCACCAAGGATTGGGACGAAAGCAATTTGTTTGATTATATTACTACGACTCGTATGATGGAAAAACATCTAACGATGCATTTAGTATTAACTTTCTCATTCCTAATATATTTTCTAGGTAAAGTGAGCATGAGTGACAAAAAATTATAAGGTAAACTATGTTTAAAACTTCACGACAACAACAACGCTTCTTGCTGCTGATTGCTTTTATCGTGATTGGCTATGCAGCTAGTCACTTTGACGCTGAAAAATCGATACCATTACCGACGGCGTCTTCTGTCCAAACCGCTTTTGAGCAGCAACTTAGCGATGTGCAGCTTGAGGTGGCGGGCTCAATTGTAAAGCAATTACCTGATGATGACGAAGGCACACGCCATCAAAAGTTTATTGTTAAGACTATCAGTGGTCTGACTTTACTTATTGCTCACAACCTTGATATCGCACCCCGCGTTAAAAATTTGCGACTAGGTGACAATATTTGGCTTTATGGTGAATATGAATGGAGTCAGAAAGGAGGCGTCCTGCATTGGACTCATCACGATCCCAACGGCCACCATGTTGGTGGATGGATTGACTATCAAGGAAAAAGGTATCAATAACAATGTCAGATATCTCACTACCTATAGATAGTGGTTTTAGCCCTATTGTCGGTCGCTACCCTCGCTTTTTGATCTTAGGATCCATGCCCGGAAACAAGTCATTGTCGAAACAGCAATACTATGCCCATCCTCGCAATGCATTTTGGCCAATTATGGCGACTTTGTTCAATTTTGACCACACTCTCGATTACGCTAGCCGTTGCGCTGTATTGAGCCAGTCTGATGTGGCTGTTTGGGATGTTTTGAAATCTTGTCACCGGCCTGGAAGTTTAGACGCCAACATTGATAGTGACACCCTGATTATTAACGACTTTAAGACATTTCTGCAGCAGCATAGCTCAATTTCAGTCCTTTTTTTCAATGGTGCTAAAGCGGAAAGCATTTTTAAACAGGTATTACCCACACTCACTGAGGCTCAACGTTCGGCAATCTCAATGCGGCGCTTACCTTCCTCAAGCCCAGCTCATGCCGCTATGACATTTGAACAGAAACTCACCTCGTGGAGAAAGGCATTTTCTTGTGCTCTTGATTAATTAAATTTTAAAAGTACAGCAGCGGTAACGAATCAGACATCCCAATTTTAATGTGACTCTTCCGTTATCTTGCACTCGTCTTAACGTGCTTTGCCACTTTCCCACAACAACTCAGAATCGTAATGTGAATTGCGCAATCGTTTCAATGTTTTTTAGCCACTAAGGAATGAAACAACCGTTCTTGTTGTCACTATGAATAAGTTATTTAAATATACCAGTTGGTATAATTAAAAAGTGCTAAAATAATAAAAAGTTAATAAGAATTTTAGGAGCTCGAAAATGAGATATTCTGGTTTAAAGGTAGTAACACTACTATCTTTTGGCCTCTTTAGTAGCTATGGCTTTGCTGAAGTTGATCAAGAAATTTCTGCCGCAGACAGAACTCAACAAGTTGAATTACTTGCTCCAGGATATGGCGAGTTAGATTACGATGCACCAAAACCAGGTAGCTATAAATTGCCTGCTTTTGGTTATGCTAATGATGCAAAAGTACTCAATGCTGACGGTGAATACGTCAACTACCATGACTTGTTCAAAGGGAAATATACTTTTTTAAGCTTCATCTATCTCAACTGCCCTGATGTCAACGGCTGCCCACTCTCTCATTTGGTCTTTAACCGTATCCAAAATGAAGGTGCAAAAATACCTGTCGTTGCTGATAATTTGCAACTGATTAGCATGAGTTTCGATCCTGAAAACGACACACCCGAAGTCCTCAGAGAACTGATTGGTGAAGACCACAGCATGCATGATATGACTGGCCACGAAGGCCATGATATGGCCGCGATGAAAAAAGATGAAATTGAGCTCACTTATCTCACCGCTGACTCAGTTGAAAGCTTAATGCCCATTCTCGATGACTATAACCAAACTATTCAAAATCAGGTCAATGATGACGGTACACAATCAGAAAATTTTTCACACATTCTTCGTGTGTACTTAATCGATCCTGAGTTTAATATTCGTAATATTTACAGTGTGTCATTCTTACACCCAGACATTTTACTCAATGATGTTAAAACATTGATGATTGAGGATGGTATTTTAGAAGCCGAAGGTGGCGTTGATTATGTCGATTATGCACACGATAACGTCGGCGTTCGGGCAGGCGCCAGCGAGTCCAAGGAGGGTTACGACCAAAAGAATTACGAAACAAATTCGCGTGCTATCGCCTCTCGTATGGGTGAAAAGTCTGACTTGATTCGTGTGATCGATACCCCCCCTCTGGGATTACCCAAAGTGCCGGTGCCTGCAAATAACCCAGTGACTGCAGAAAAAATTGAATTAGGTAAAAAGCTATTCTTTGATCGCCGTCTTTCTTTGAATGACACTTTCTCATGCGCCATGTGCCACATAGCTGAGCAAGGCTATACCAGTAATGAACTAGAAAAAGCAGTTGGTTTTGAAGGACGTACCAACCGCCGCAACGCACCCACATTGTATAACACCGCTTATTTAACCAAGCTGTTCTTGGATGGTCGTGAAACCTCACTTGAAAATCACGTGTGGACTCCACTCGTAGCTGACAATAAGATGGGTATGACCTCTATCGGACAAGTCATTGAAAAAGTCCAAGGCCTACCAGATTACACCGGGCTATTTGAAGCGGCCTTTGATGGGCAACCAGCAGACATAATGACTATTGCTCAAGCTATTGCAAGCTATGAACGTGTTTTAGTCTCAGGTAACTCGGCATTTGACCAATGGTATTATGCTAAACAAGAAGATGCGATTTCTGATGCGGAAAAACGCGGTTTTAACTTGTTCTCAGGTAAAGCTAACTGTGTTGCCTGTCACTCCGTAGGTGAAAAAACGGCCTTATTTACAGACAATATGCTCCACAATACCGGGCTTGGTTTCCAGACAGCAATGGGTAAAGAACCCGAAACAGAACGGATGTTAATTGCACCTGGCGTCTATATTGACATTAAAGCATCCGTTAAAAACTCTTTCACTACTAGAGTCGGTGATGTTGGATATTACGAAGTAACACAAGACCCGGATGATCGCTGGAAATATCGTACATCATCATTGCGAAATATTGCTCTGACGGCTCCCTACATGCACGATGGTTCAATGCCCGACTTAGAGACGGTCATTGCTTACTACAATCAAGGTGGTTATCCTCAGAATGAAAATAACTTTCCTAACGTCACGCAATCTCCAATTATCGAGCCGCTAGGACTAACTGAACAAGAGTCAAACGATTTGGTTGCTTTTATGAAGACATTAACAGGTGATAACGTAGAAGAAATTATTTCTGATGCTTTCGCAACACCAGTTGGTGATACAAACTACGATAATTAATCGGTACTGTATCTAATTCAGGCGAACTTTATATTGAGAAGAGATCCACTATGCTATTTAAACAATTCTTTCATAAAGAAAGCTCCACATACACCTACTTAATTGCATGCACTAAAACCAACATTGCCGTATTAATTGACCCAGTCAATACAGATGTCGATGATTATGTTGCTTTGTTAAAAGAACAAGATTTGACGTTAAAATATGCACTAGACACCCATGTTCATGCCGACCACGTTACAGCTACAGGCTTGCTCAAGGAGGAGTTAGGTTGCCAAACAGGTGTTAGCGCACTCTGCGGGGCTAACAACCCTGATATTCATATCCTGGATGGTGACGTCTTTGAACTGTCCGAATATGAATCTATTAAAACAATTAGTACGCCAGGCCACACAGCAGGAAGTGTTTGTTTCTTATGGCGAGGCCGTCTTTTCACCGGCGATACTCTGCTCATTAGCGGATGTGGTCGAACGGACTTCCAAGGCGGCGATTCGGCTACGCAGTATGACAGCATCACACAGCTTTTATTCACACTCTCTGACGATACATTAGTCTACCCAGGCCATGATTATAATGGCAAGTTCGTCAGTAATATTGCTCAAGAACGTCTAGGAAACCCACGATTAGCTAATAAATCAAAAGATGAGTTTGTTGAGATTATGGATAATCTTAATTTGCCTTACCCAAAGTTGATCGATATTGCAGTGCCCGCTAACCGTGACTGTGGTTTAGTCGTGCAATCGGCATAACATTTCACTCTACTCTCCAACACAACTCACACAGGCCGGCTCTGTACTGACGTCATCTCTACGTTGATGTCAGCTAATATGACTGCGTATTCTTTTCATTACCACTATCGAGAATCTTCATGTCAGATCAACACACTTCAATTCTAATCGTGGGTGGTGGTGCAGCAGGTGTTTCTGTTGCTAATAGCCTGCGTCGTAAAAATAAGACACTAAAAATCACACTTGTTGAACCCTCAGAGCAGCATTATTACCAGCCTGGATTTACGATTATTGGTGCTGGCGCCTATACGTTAAAACAGGCAACGAGACATCAAGCTGATTTGATTCACTCTTCGATAAATTGGGTTAAAGACTATGCTGAATCATTTCAACCAGACCACAATCGGATCATATTACAATCGGGACAAACACTCAGTTACGATTACCTAGTGGTATGTCCTGGTTTACAAATTGATTACGATAAGATTGAAGGGCTCGCTGCCACTTTAGGCAAAAATGGCGTTTGTTGTAACTATTCTGTTGACCATGTGGAGTACACTTGGGAAGTGCTAAAAACGATAACGACTGGTCGCGCTTTATTTACGCAGCCCCCCATGCCAATCAAGTGTGCCGGAGCCCCCCAGAAGATCATGTATCTGGCCGCTGATCGCTTTCGTAAGCAAGGGATAAGTCAGCAAGTCGATGTTCAGTTTTTTAATGCCGGCGCCGCAATGTTTGGAATCCCCTTTTTTGCAAAAGCCTTGACTAAAGTCGTTGAAGACTTCGGCATTAAAAGTAACTTTGGTGCTAACTTAATTGCAGTTGATGGCGAAAAAAAGCAAGCCACGTTTGAAATAATTGACTCTGACGGAAACAAATCAACACAAATTGAAAGTTTTGACATGTTACATGTCACGCCACCTCAAAGTGCGCCTGACTTCATTAAACATAGTCCATTAGCCAATGAGACTGGCTGGCTCGATGTTGATCACTATACCCTGCAACATAAGCAGTTCAGTAATATATTTGGCTTAGGCGACGCGGCAGCGACACCCAATGCTAAGACAGCGGCTGCCGTACGTAAGCAGGCACCTGTAGTCGTTGCAAATATCTTGAATTTGCTTAATAAACAGACCGTAGTTGAGGGATATGATGGTTATGGCTCTTGTCCCCTGACCACGTCTACGGGGACGGTTATGCTGGCCGAGTTTTCTTATGGCGGAAAAGTAACGCCCTCTTTCCCATTCCTCGACCCTCGTAATAATAGTCGCTTATGGTGGCTAGGTAAGGTTGTTGGTTTCCCCTGGCTATATTGGAAAGTGATGATTAAAGGGTATGAGTTTGATATTCCGCATAAAGCCTCTTATGCTAAGAAACTTATAGATAAAGACAGTTAACCACCCATGGCAAAAAAAGGCTCACAAAATGGGATAGCTAAGGTTCTTCCCATAGCAGACTGGTTAACAACTTATAACCACGATAAGTTTAATAGTGATATTTTTGCAGGCATCATTACGGCTATATTATTCGTTCCACAAGGTATCGCCTATGCCATGTTGGCCGGTCTACCAGCGCAAGTCGGCCTCTACGCCAGTATTTTACCCCCACTTATTTATGCCTTCTTAGGAACAAGTCGCACTTTATCCGTCGGCCCAGTCTCCATCGCAGCTATTATGATAGCCAGCGCCTTAGCTGCCCCGGAACTATCACAATATGGTGTCGCGGTTGAACATGCCATCATTTTGGCAGCGGAAGGCGGCATCATCTTATTGCTCATGTCATTTTTCCGTATGGGTGGCTTAGTTAAATTTATTAGCCATCCGGTGTTATCAGGCTTTACCAGCGGTGCGGCTATTCTTATTATTTTTAGCCAATTGCCGCATTTATTTGGCATCACCGAAAATGACTGTGGCCTCGATTTAACTTGTCAGGCTCAATTAATTAATCCCTATAGTTCTGCATTAGGCTTATTGAGTATCGCGCTGTTGATCATGATGGCAAAACCGTTAACTCACCTGCTAAAATCGAAATCGATACCTGAAAAATGGGCGACCGGGATTAGTCGAACAGCGCCCTTACTCACTATCGTTACTACCACCCTTCTTGTGAGTTTTTTCCAGCTATATGATCACCAGGACGTCGATATTGTTGGCCAAATTCCGAGCGGATTACCTGATTTAAGTGTCGCGTTTTTGTTCAGTAGCAGAGAACATTGGGTCGCATTATTGCCTAGCGCCATATTCATCAGTTTAATCGCTTATGTCGAAAGTGTTGCTATTGCTATCGTTACGGCAAATTTACGTAATGAGAAAATTGATACTAATCAAGAATTAATTGCTTTGGGAACAGCGAATATTGCAACTGCTTTCTCTGGTGGCATGTCAGTTGCCGGTGGCTTTAGTCGCACAATGGTTAACTTTTCTGCTGGAGCACGTACTCAATTATCGATGATTATTGCCGTCGTTTTGCTGGCTATTGCCTTGGTGTCTTTTACGGAACAGTTTACCCATATACCGAAAACAGCTTTAGCGGCCATTATACTTGTCGCAATCATTCCGTTAATAAAGATCCGCGAGATAGTTGAGGTCTTTCATCATGACCGTGCGGATGCCGCTACCCAACTCATCACTCTGCTGGCTGTTCTTGTATTGGGTATTGAAGAAGGAGTTGTCCTTGGCGTGCTCGTTACCATTATTCTTTTCTTACGAAGAACCAGCCTGCCACATATTGCTGTCGTTGGACAGGTTGAAGGTACCCAACAGTTTAAAAATATTGAACGTCATAGCGTCACCACTTGGCCAAACCTACTACTCGTCCGAGTTGATGAAAATATTACTTTTGCTAACATCGCTTATATTACCGATTTTGTTAATGATCAGGCGGACCAAGGGCCAGAAATTGATCACATTGTCCTCGAATGTTCATCTGTCAGTTATATTGATACAACTGCTTTTGAAGCGTTGAACAGCTTTGTTAAAGGTCTAGAAAACAGGAACATCACACTCAATTTGTCTGAAGTTAAAGGCCCGGTAATGGATGCGCTGTCTAAAGTGCATATTGAACAAACGCTGTCAAAAGGGCACATTTTCTTTCATACCCTTGACGCCATTAAAGCGCTGACCAAAGTCTCTCTTTAATACTTGTCTCACCATTGTTTTAAACCTATTTTACCCGTATAGTTAACTCTCGTTTTGCGTTCTGAACATTGCAAAACATAGCCTAGGGGCGGCCGATAAGGCCTGAGACTTTCTGTGAAACAGAATAAACCCTATGAACCTGATCCAGTTAATACTGGCGTAGGGACAGGCTGAAGCAACGCTGTCCCTCAAATTTAGGTGCGTCAGTATTGTTTCCCTGTCCTTTTTTATCTTAAAAAAGGATACCAATGAAGTTCAAAACTTTACCCCTTTCCATTGCAGCATTACTCTCAGCTAACGCCTTAGCTGATGTTGATAAAAATGTACTACCTTCAATGATCGTTAGTGCTGATTTCCGCCCTGCTATCGCGCTTGAAACCCCAGTTAGTTTGACCACTATTGATAATGAAATAATTCAATCGCGTGGCGCTCAACATCTTGAAGATGTGCTCAATCTAGCCCCCAATGTCAATATTTCTAGTGGTGCTTCACGCGGGCAATTTTTCCAAATCAGGGGCATGGGTCAACGTAGTCAATTTTCATCTCCGATAAATCCTTCTGTCGGTTTAATCATCGATGGTATCGATTTTAGCCGAATTGGCGGTGCCGCCACTTTATTTGATATTGAACAAGTCGAGATCTTACGTGGACCTCAAGGCACGCGTTTTGGTACCAATGCCTTAGCCGGTGTTATCAGCTTACAAAGTAAGCAACCAACAGAAGAACTAGACATTCATTTCGAAACAGGCATTGCCGAATACAATACCCGAAATGTTGGCTTAGCCGTAGGCGGTGCCCTAATTGAGCAATCTTTACTGGGTCGATTCTCTCTCAATAGTCATCGTTCCGATGGCTATATGGATAATAACTTTTTGGGCCGAGACAATACCCAAAATCGTGTTGAATTAACGGCAAAAGGTCAATTAAAATGGTTAGTCAGTAATGACTTTACCGTTGATTTAAATCTACTTCACCTTAATATCGATAATGGCTACGATGCCTTCACCTTGGATAATAGCCGTAACAGCTTATCTGATGAGCCGGGCGAGGATACGCTACACACCAATGCGTTGGCAGTAAAAACAGATTGGCGTGCATCTAGTAAAGTACAGTTTCAAACCACGACCACATACAATAAATCTGACAGTGTTTATAGTTATGATGCTGACTGGGGGTTTCTAGGCCAGTTTGCACCGGATTTGTTTCCCTATACTGGAACTGAGCGATTTCAACGGAGTAGAGAAAATTATTCTTTTGAAGCTAAAGCACTCTCTAATGAAGACGGCAAACTATTTGGCGGCCGCACTGAATGGGTTATCGGAACCAACTATTTCATACAAAGCGAAGACCTCGATTTAGAGTCCACGTTTAATACGCTTACTAATAATAAATATGATACTGAAAACGTCTCATTGTTTGGTCAACTCGATACTCAACTTACAGATAGAATCACACTTATTACCGGTTTACGCATTGAAAATTTCAGAGCTGACTATACTGATAATAATGGTATTGATGCTAAAACCAGTGAAGTGCTCTTTGGTGGGAAATTAGGCCTGAATTATCAACTTAATGACAATCATCTTGCTTATACCTCGCTTTCTCGCGGTTATAAATCGGGTGGAATTAACAATAATGATGCTCTCCCTGCTTCGGCGCTTGAGTTTGAGACTGAGTATATGTGGACACTTGAAACCGGTCTTAAATCACTTTGGCTGGATGGTGATTTAACCTCCAGTGTAAATATTTTTTATTCAGATCGACGAAACGCACAAGTTAACAGCTCTATTCTTGTTGGCATAGGCGACTTTCAAGACTCTATTACCAATGCTGCTAAAGGCACTAATTATGGTTTAGAAGTCGAACTAGATTGGGCTGCTACAGATAGCTTGCGTCTATTTACAGCGATAGGTTTAATAGATGCTAGTTTCGATGAATTTGTAAACCCAGATCCAGATGCGCGTGATGTTGAAGGCCGTCGTATCGCTCATGCGCCTGCTTATACTTTTACCGTCGGGACTGAAGTTTACTTAACGCCATCACTGACTTTTAGAGCCAATGTCGAAGGTAAAGATGATTTCTATTTCTCAAACAGTCATAATGAAAAGTCCGGTTCTTATGCTCTAACTAACGCCAGTTTAGAATATCGTACAGGTGACTGGAAACTGTCCTTATGGGGACGTAATTTATTCGATAAAGACATCGAAACACGTGGTTTCTTCTTCGGTAATAACCCAGGTAATGGTTATATTGACGAGAATTATGTCCAACTCGGCGAACCCCGTGTTGCCGGTGTTAATGTCACTTGGGATTATTAACTCCTATTAATTAAGGGCGTCAACTTTGACGCCCTTTTATTTATTAAAAGGAAATAACATGAGAATTTCTGTCGATATCAGTTTGTATCCTTTAACTGAAGATTATGTCGAACCGATTTTAGCCTTTATTGCTCGGCTTGAAACTAACCCCAAATTAATCGTAAAGCGTAATAGTTTAAGTACGCAAATTTTTGGTGAATACCGTGAAGTCATGGATGTCATTGATAGCCAAATGGAAGTGGTATTTACACAGCTACCTCATAGTGTTTTTGCTATGAAATTCATTGGCACTGACCGTGCTGATGTCGTGGACGTATGATAGATATTACCCTACTCCAAGCTACCTTAGATGGTTTGGCAGCCTTGTCAGGCTGGGAAGTTTTCGCTGCCTTCTTGGGGACGGCTTACATTATTTTTGCTGCCAAAGAGTCACAATGGTGCTGGCCGATGGCGTTTGTCAGCACTCTTATTTACACCGTGTTATTTTGGCAAGATCAGTTGCCGATGCAAGCATTACTTAACTTTTATTATATGGGCATGGCTCTTTATGGCTATCAGCTTTGGCAAAAACAAGGACAATCTAATGGTGTCATTGTGATTAGCAAATTATCATGGATCCAACAGCTTGCCTTCCTAATAACCGGATGTTTGTTGACTTATATTACTGCTAAATACTTGCTCCATATCGGTGCGTCACAAAGCCCATTCCTAGATGCCGGTGTCACCGTATTTTCCGTCCTTAATACCGTATTGATGGCGCGAAAAATATTACAAAATTGGTTATATTGGATTGTGATTGATGCTGCTGCTATTCAGCTCTACTACCAAACAGGTTACTACGCCACGATCGCAATGTTTAGTCTTTACCTTGTCTTAGCCTTTTTAGGCTATATCAGCTGGATGAAGTTGTATTATAAGGAGCAGAAACTTGCTGTTTAGAACTTAGCGGGTACTGTGAGCCAATTTTTTAATGACTTTTCACCCAAAACAGTCATTAAAAACAATAGAACGCGATAACACGTTCTCACCTCAGTTAGATCAGGGATAGGCCGATAGCGCTGATAATGCTGTTTAAACAGGTCGGCTTGTTGTTGACTCAAGATAAACTCCAACAGCACAAACTCTAGTTCTCTAGGACCTATAACAAAGGCATCTAAATCGACTAAAGCCGACAACTGATTATTTTTTTGTAAGAATTGATCCCATCTTAAGTCTGGCATAATCGGAACAAACTCGTCTACCGTGATCACTTGGGCTTGTTGAAGTGCTTGCGTTAGTGCTGAATTAGCAACCACAGTTCGTTGGTTTTCAGCTAACTGCTGGATTGTTTTTGATAGCTGCTTTGACCAACTTTGTGCTGGTATGTCAGCTTGATCAAAAGGTCCCCAAGTAAGTTGAGTCTGTCCATGACTTTTTACTAGATGATTCGCTAATTGCGCTATCATCGCGTCACTGATTTGTGATGCATCAACAGCTTGCCCATCCAACCAGGTTGACAAGACAAAAATATTTGATGCGGATGCAATATAACGAGGAATTGCTAAGTCACACATTTGCGCCATTTTTTGATATACAACGCCTATATTGCTTAAACTTGTGGGAAAGTCAGCATTAAATAGACTGTTCATCCCATGCCAAAAGGGTGAGCTTTCAACATTTTTTTGATTGCATACTTTCAATATCATGGGGCCCTCAACTGTTTTGCAATGCCACAGCTGATGAGTACTGTCTTCAAATAAAACAGGCAACGCGATGGCTGCCTGTCTTAATTTTGGACATTTTTTTTGTTGCTGCTTTGATAGCTGTGGATAGGCTACCAAGGTAATAAATCACCGTTACTGTGCCAGAATGTGCCGCTATTTTCTATATTAAGCTCATCCATCCTAGCTATTAATCCTGAGGCAGATTCGTCGGTGTCCATTAAGCCATTATGGCCAGTCATATCAGTGCGAACATAACCCGGATGTAAAATCCCAACAGCAACTCCTTGAGGCTTTAGATCGATTGACAATGATTTTCCTGCTGCATTCACAGCTGATTTTGACATACGATAGGCATAGCTGCCGCCAGAGTCATTATCTGCTATTGAGCCCATTCGGCTCGTGATAATACCAACTTTTGACCCTTCGCCTAAATTACCCAATAAACTCTGCGTTGTTAGCAATGGCCCGAGACTATTGACCTCATACATACGCTTAAAGCTTTCAATGGCTTTGACATCAATATCGCTCAAGCCCAAACCACTGGCAATTCCCGCATTATTAATCAACCAGTCAATTTGCCGACCGTTTAGTTTGTCCGCCAGTGTTGCAAGACTTTGCGGGTCAGTCACTTCTACATTTTCTATGATTTCAATATCTAAAGCTTTCAGTCCATCAGAAGCTTGGCGACAAGTCGCAATCACCTGTTCCCCACGCTGCTTCAATTGACGGCATAATTCTAGGCCTATCCCACGGTTGCTGCCTGTCACTAATACTGTTTGGCTCATTATGACTCCTAAGTTTTATACTTTTTTAACGAATTATACTGAACTCCAGCCTACCAAGGATAACACTGTTCAACCCCAATTCTTACTGGTTTTCATTCTGTCTTAATTTTCTTTTATTGACCTCTATGTTCTATTGCCGATGGCGGTATAATCACACTTATGGAAACTGTAGATTTTATCATTTATGCCCGTTGGATAATTCCTGTATTGCCACGTAATACTGTGCTAAGCGAGCACTGCGTGGTTATTCATCAAGGGCGTATTCAAGCAATTTTGCCTCAAAATAAGGCTAAAGCGCATTATCTCGCCTTATCTGAGCAATATTTTAATGACCATTGCATCACACCAGGCTTGGTTAATAATCATACCCATGCGGCTATGTCTTTATTACGTGGCTTGGCAGATGACCGGCCCCTAATGACTTGGCTTAATGACCATATTTGGCCTGCTGAGGCTAAGTGGGTTAGTGAAGGTTTTGTTGAAGCAGGTTCTAAACTGGCTATTGCCGAAATGCTCCGAGGTGGGACGACTTGTTTTAACGATATGTATTTTTTTGCTGATGTCACAGCGCGCGTTGTTGAGCAAAGTGGTATTCGTGCCAATTTAGGTATGATTGTTATTGAGTTTCCGAGTGCTTGGGCTGAAGATGCCGCCGACTATCTACGCAAAGGTGAACAACTACACGATCGATACAGCCATCACACACGATTAACCACTTCTTACGCCCCTCATGCTCCTTATACCGTTTCTAATGAGAGCTTAACGTCTATCATCACTAATGCTGAAGAGCTCGATGTGCCCATTCACATGCATATTCATGAGACATCGGATGAGGTTGCACAAAGCGTTGCTCAATATGGCATGCGGCCTTTGGAACGCTTGAGAGGTTTAGGGCTATTATCTCCTAGACTAACTGCAGTCCATATGACACAGTTAACTGATGAGGAAATAGATTGGTGTGCTGCTTCCGGTGTACACATCGCCCACTGTCCAACCTCTAATTTAAAACTTGCCAGTGGTTTCGCTCCGATTGCTAAATTGACAAAAAAGGGAGTCAACATCACGATTGGAACCGATGGTGCAGCCTCAAACAATGGTCTAGATATGTTTGCCGAAATGAAGCAAACAGCTTCCTTAGCTAAGGCAGTGGCTCAAGATGCCAGTGTCATTCCAGCTCATCTGGCATTGGAAATGGCGACCATTAATGCTGCTAAATCACTCGGCCTAGATGATGAAATAGGCTCAATTGAAGTCGGGAAATCTGCTGATCTCATTGCAGTTTATCTCGGGGAGATTGAAACTCAGCCCTGCTATGACGTTATTTCACAACTGGTCTATGCAACGGGACGCGACAAAGTAACTGACGTATGGGTTGAGGGAAAAGCGCTACTCAAAGATCGTCAATTAACTACGTTAAACCGACATAACATAATCCAAACAGCTCAGGAATGGGCTGTCAAAATAAGGCAAACCGCATGAGTACCGATAGGAACGTTGATCCGACAGAAGTCGCTAAATTTAATGCACTCGCATCGAACTGGTGGGACTTTGAGGGTGAATCTAAACCGTTACATGATTTAAATCCGCATCGCTTGGCCTTTATACAAGACCATTCTAAATTAGAAAACCAACAGGTCATTGATATCGGATGTGGCGGCGGTATCCTTACCGAAGCGCTTGCCAAAGCAGGCGCCAATACAACGGGTATCGATATGGGCGAGATGGCTCTCAACGTGGCCAAATTACATGCGCTCGAAGCTGAATTAATTATCAATTATCAACATATCACAGCTGAAGGAATAGCCAAGCAGTCACCTGAACAATATGATGTGGTTACTTGCATGGAAATGTTAGAACATGTGCCTGATCCTGTTTCAGTAATCCAAGCCTGTGCTGATCTGGTCAAACCCGGAGGTGATATTTTCTTCTCCACTTTAAACCGTCACCCTAAAGCTTATTTACTGGCAGTCCTGGGCGCCGAATACGTGATGAATATGTTGCCTAAAGGCACCCATGATTATCAACGCTTTATCAAACCGTCAGAAATGGCACTATGGTGCAGACAGGCAGGATTAAGCCTCACGCACCTAAAGGGCTTAAGTTACAACCCAATTAACAAAGACTTTTACCTTAGCGATGATGTGAAAGTCAATTATTTAATTCATTGCACCCGTCCTCTTTGAAGACGGACTAAATCATGGCTCAATATCAAGCAGTCCTCTTCGATCTCGATGGCACCTTAGTTGATACTGCGCCTGATTTGGGGTATGCCCTAAATAGCTTATTAGAACAAGAAGGTTTGGCCTCTTTACCTCACGACTTAATCCGACCTGTCGCGAGTAACGGCAGTGCAGGCTTATTAAGCCTTGGCTTTGGGTTAACAACAGATGATGCCGAATTTAAGCCATTGCAGGCGCGATTTATTCGTTTATATCAAGATAATATTGCCCGTGGCTCTCGCTTATTTCCTGGCATGCCTGAAGTACTCGATTACCTAGAGCAATCTGATATTATCTGGGGAATTGTTACCAATAAACCGGCTTTTTTAACTGACCCATTGGCTATACTACTCAACCTAACTGAGCGTGCGGCCTGTATTGTAAGTGGCGACACCACACCTCATGCTAAACCTCATCCTGCTCCTATGTTGCATGCTTGCCATATTATCTCGGTTGAGCCAGAAAAATGTCTGTACGTCGGTGATGCAGCACGTGATATTGAAGCCGGGAAAAATGCCCATATGACAACCATACTAGCGCGTTATGGTTATATTTCTGCTGACGATGACGCAAATGCCTGGCAAGCCGATGGCAGTATTGACCATCCCGCCGAACTGCTCAAATGGCTTTAGCATTTTCATTGTTCAATGACGTTGCGCGACAAAACAATGACCTGTGGTTTTTGCTATTCATCGGCTTTACTATTGGAGCTACTACATTTAGGTTTATCCGCGGACGCCAAATATCTCATCTACTCACAAGGAATCAAGAACTGGAAATGACGCTACGATTAGAGCGCCAATCTAATGACCAACTGGATGAATTACTCGATCAAGCTCGATTTCAATTAGCCGATACCTTCAGCCAACTCTCCAATGCCGCTTTAAATCAAAACAACGAACAGTTTTTAAAACTTGCTGAAGAAAACCTGAAGCGCTATCAAAGCGAAGCTAAAGCTGATTTACAAACTCGAGAGCAAGCAATTGAACAACTGATTAAACCCATAAATGAGGCTCTAAACAAAACTAGCCAACACATTAACGACATTGAGAAAGAAAGAAAGCTCGCTTATGGCCAGATACATAGCACCATTCGCCTCATGCATGAAGGACAACAAAACTTAAAGCAAGAAACTCAAAACTTGGTACAGGCTCTACGTCGCCCAGAAGTCCGCGGCCAATGGGGTGAAATGACGCTTCGGCGTCTGGCTGAGCTTAGTGGCATGGTTGCCCATTGTGATTTTTACGAACAAACTAGCCAGGACACTGAGAGTGGTCGAATTCGTCCAGACATGATTGTACGTTTACCCGAGAACCGTGAGATTATTGTTGATGCAAAAACACCGCTAGATGCGTACCTATCGGCCATTCAAGCAACTGATGACGTCATAAAGTCAAAAGAGTTAAGACGTCATGCTAATGCTATTCGCCAACGTGCCAAGGCTTTAGCAGCTAAGAATTATTGGGCCGAGTATTCACAATCACCCGAGTTTGTTGTGATGTTTATTCCTGGAGAGCACTTTTTATCTGCTGCTTTGGAGTTAGAGCCCGAGTTACTTGAGGAAACAATGCAATCGAATATCATTTTGGCGACACCAAGTAACTTTATAGCAATTTTACGTGCTGTTTCCTACGGTTGGAAACAACAAGCACTCACCGAAAATGCCATGGTTATTCGTGACTTAGGAGAAACACTATACAAGCGACTGAGTGTCTTCACTGGCCACCTAGGAAAACTAGGTAGTAGTCTAAATAGTAGTGTTGAACACTTTAATAAAACAGTGGGATCACTAGAACGTCAAGTTTTACCCAGTGGCAAACGGTTCCTAGAAATGGGCATTCGAGCCAAAGAAGAACTTGAACCTGTTGCTCCTATCGATACTCAAATTCGTGAAGTTAATGAACCATTAGAAGATGACTCGCCAAGCTAACCTCAATGCTGCATATCATTATTGTCAGCAATTAGCTCAAAGCCATTACGAGAACTTTCCTGTTGCTTCTTTTTTACTTCCCGCTCATTTACGCCAAGCAATTAGTGTTATTTATGCTTTTGCAAGAACCGCCGATGATATCGCAGATGAAGGTGATGCCGACACGCAACAGAGACTTGATGAACTAGCTTATTATGAGCATCAACTCTCTTTAATCGAACAACAGCATTATCAGGAGGATGCGCCGATCTTTGTTGCTCTAAATGATGTTATAAAACGTTATCATCTTCCCATTGTGTTGTTTCGTGACCTTTTGTCTGCCTTTAGTCAAGATCTGTTGCAAAAACGATATCCTGACGATGCTGCTATCGATGACTACTGTCGACGTTCAGCTAACCCGATTGGACGATTGTTACTTCATCTTAATGGCAAGCCGAATGAGCTTGACCTCATTCAATCTGATGCTCTTTGCACTGCATTGCAACTCATTAATTTCTACCAAGATATCCAACAAGATTTACTTAGAAGAGATCGTATTTATATTCCACAGCAAGATTTCGAAAATCTTGGCATCACAGAAACAGCTCTTTTTGAAGTTGACAGTACGAAAGTAGCCCCTATCCTCCGTGAAAAGTATCGAAAAATTCACACCTTATTGTCTGAAGGCTTTCTGGTTGGATTTCATCTCCATGGGAGGTTTGGTTGGGAAATACGCACGATAACACTTGCCGGTATTTTGACTCTAAAACAGCTTTCATCGCAAAAAAATCAAGCCTTATACAGCCGTCCTAGATTAACAAGATATCAACTGCTCGGCCAATCAGGCCTCGCCTTATCGCCTTCT
Organism: Methylophagaceae bacterium; assembly: GCA_047635075.1. GTDB lineage: Bacteria > Pseudomonadota > Gammaproteobacteria > Nitrosococcales > Methylophagaceae. The sequence goes on from JBLIIN010000002.1 coordinate 22,215, forward strand.
TTATACCGCTTTTACTGTCAGTCTTATTTGGAAAATAAACTTATAAGTTGAAGTTTCAGGATGAAACTTTAGATTTAATCTCGTTAAATGATTGCTCTACTGTCCTGTTTGTATGAAAATAGGGCTATCATTAATTAATTCGGAGTGTTGTCTGTGCGGAATTTTAGCTTGATTCTATTGGTGTTATTATCAGTGGGCTGCACACAAGCGCCTAGTCCTGAAGACTTTTCACAGTTGCCTATAAAGAAACAAACACCACAAGCACTCTATGTCACAGCTATTCAAGCCCATGATATGAAGGTACAAGATCCTGATAATGTCTACCTTATTGATGTTCGTACGCAAGGAGAAATCGAATTCTTAGGCATGGCGAATGCTGTGGATGTCAATATCCCCTATATGTTCAACGACCTTAGCGAGTGGGATACCGATAAACACCGCTATCTAAAAACAATTAATAGTAGCTTCTCTGTCACGTTAGAAGAAAAGCTAGATGATGCTGGTTTGAATAAACATACCACCATTTTGTTAATGTGTCGTTCAGGAACGCGTAGTTCAAAAGCTGCTAACCTATTATATCAACTTGGCTATACCAAAGCTTATACCGTTGTTGATGGATTTGAAGGTGACAAAGTTAAAGAGGGTGAGCGTAAAGGCCAACGCTTAGTTAATGGTTGGAAAAATGCTAACTTGCCATGGAGCTACCAGCCTGCTGAACAGAAAATTTATCTCCATTTCTAAACTTAAAGCGCTGTCGATTAACTATTTTTTTAATTTTACTTAACTGGATGTTTCTAATCAAACTCTTGATACAGAATACATACTCGTTTCTTATAGCTCTGGTAGTTTAAATCTACCGGTGCTTGTTGAGCCAGCAGTAACCTCCCTGATTCCTTCTTTTCATAGAGTAATATTAATCCTATGTTGAAGTCTTCTCAGCGCGCAATATTGTACTAAAATATTAAAACTTATCTCAGTCCTGTCTTAATGCACTAACATAGATCGACTTACCTGAGGAATTCCCTCCTATTCCTTATCGAACAATATCGCCTGATGTGACAAAACAGTCACATTAACTCTAGTCCCGACAGGCCAGTGGCGATAACTGGCGGTCGAGACTCGTAATAGTTGGTCAGCTAATCGTACGAAATATAAACAAGCTTCGCCATTAAAAATTCCTTCAACAATCTCTCCTCGACCTTCCACATTAGGTTCCATTAATATCTGGCTCGGTCTAACAAATTGACGCATCACTTTTGAAAAAGCTTGATTATGGGGCAGCGTTGATGAAATAGTCCCTAAACACTCAGAGTTCGTTGTCATCTCGCTCGTCACAAGGACTTCCAACCAATTACCATCACCCATTGACTCGGCTAAAGAAGGTGTTGCTGGTTGAAAATAAAGTAACTCGGCCATACCTTGCTGTACTATTTTCCCTTCCTCCATAAATGCCAAGGTATCAGCGAAGGTAAAAGCCTCTTCTTTGCTATGTGTGACAAAAACGGCTGGTGTATTGCGTTGTTTCAATAGTGTTTTGATATCAAGCATTAACCTTTCTCTTAAATGATGGTCTACATTAGAAAATGGTTCATCCAATAACAATATTTTAGGACCAGTTGCTAAGGCCCTCGCAATGGCAACACGCTGTTGTTGTCCGCCAGATAATTCACTGGGATAGATACTTGCAAAGTCTGCCATCTTAACCATTGCCAACAATTCACTGCCTTTTTTTTGTGCGAATTGACCTTTGTCTTTAATGCCAAAACAGACGTTATCTAATACTGTTAAATGTGGGAATAAAGCAAAGTCTTGGAAAATAATACCCATGTCTCGTTGTTCAGGCTTAATATACTGACTGTTTGAGGACAGTGTTAAACCATTTAAGGAAATGTCACCCGACTCAAGTGGTATTAATCCAGCTATCGCTTTTAAAACTGTTGTTTTACCGGAGCCACTTTGCCCTAACAGACACACTATTTCATTCTCCCCTACGTCTAAACAGAGCTGTTCTAATACCCTTTTATTGTTATAGGACACGGAAATTCCATCGACCCGTAATGCCGTTGTGTCTTGTGATTTCATTTTACTTTTCGCTCGTTTGGGTCAGTCTCATTACCGGATATAAGCCTGCTATAACAATTAAAATAGCGGCAAAGGCTGCCTTCTCCAGTTGTTCATCTGAGACATACTGATAAACAAATGTTGCTAAGGTCTCAAAATTAAATGGTCGTAATAGCAATGCAGCGGGTAATTCTTTCATACATTCTATAAACACCAGTAATAATGAGGTAAATAGGCTCTTTTGGATCAATGGCAAGTGGATAAAACGTAACATTTGGCTATTCGTTTTACCCAAACTTTTAGCAGCCATATCAAGTGATGGACTCACAGCAAGAAAGCTGGCTTCAACGGTACCATTTGCAACCGCCTGAAACCGAACAACAAACGCGAAAATTAACGCGAAGGTTGTTCCAGATAAAAATAAACCAGGCGCTTGATATCCCATTGCTACCCAGAAGTCATTAAATTTAGTCTCGAATAAGGCAATTGGAATTAATACTGCTATTGCTAATACGGTACTTGGCATCATGTAACTCATTCCACTTAGTTTGGCAGGAAAAGCAGCGCTGACACTGGATGATATACGAGTCGTAAAGTTAAATAGGATGGCTAAAATCGTTGTAATAACCGCTGCTACTATAGCTAACCACATTGTTTGCAGTAGCACTTTCCCTAATTGGCCATCTGTATCAAAAGAAGCGTAATCAATCGCATAACTTAGTAAGATGGTAACTGGCAATATGAAACCTGCAAATACCAAAATAAAACAATATGAAATGGCCACTTTAGATTGCCATCGTGTTAATTTGAATAAAGCATTTTGCCCGGTATATTTATGATAAAAGCGTTGCCTGCCACGCTGCCAACGTTCAATCGCTAAAATTCCCATTACCCCTATTAGCATCAGAATAGAGATTTTAGCGGCGGCTGACAGTGAACCATGGCCTAGCCAACTGTCGTAAACTGCTGTTGTTAATGTATTAACTGCAAAATAATGAACTGTGGCAAAGTCACCCAAGGCTTCAGCACCAATAAACATCAAACCAATCACAATAGCGGGGCGACATAAAGGCATCGCTACACGCTTAACACTTTGCCATGGCGTTTGTCCGAGGGTACGACTGACTTGAAATAAGTGCGCCCCCTGTTCTAGGAAAGCAGTACGTGCAATCAAATAAAGGTAAGGATATAACACCAACGCCAACATTAGGGCTGCACCCGGTACATTCCTTATTTCAAAGAACCAATATTGGCTGACGGCTGTATCCGCTTGAAATAACATACGAAGCATTCTCTGGACTGGCCCAGAAAAATCTAGTAAATCGGTATAGACATAAGCAACCACGTAAGCTGGCATTGCCAATGGCAGCATGAGTAACCATTGGAAGTATTGCCTACCAGGAAAATCACACATTGCGACTAGCCAAGCTGTCGGTAAGGCAAAGATAGCAGAGAACAACAATACTAATACCACTAATTGAATGGTATTAACGATATAGTCTCCCAATACCGTTGCCCAGAGATGTTGGAACAAATCGGTATCTGATCCAGTACTTTTTAAAACCAAAAATAAAGCCGGCAGAATCAAAATTATCGATGTGGCCCAAGCCGCAATGAGCCATTTGTTATTCTTCACATTTTTCCTAGTTTTTTGACCTATATTTCCTAAAGGTCAAATTTTACTTCATCAAGTAACCTATAAGCTGATTGACGAAATCTTATCGTCTCACTTAGTAATAGCGTATCTGCCTTAAAGTCACCCCAAGACCCAACTATTTCTGATGATTCTGCTGACGAATTAACAGGATACTCCATATTTAAGCTGGCATAGAGGGATTGCGCTTCAACACTGCTTAAATAAGCCATTAATCGTTTCGCATTTTGTTGATTCGGTGAGTGTTTTGCCATCGCCATACCTGAAATGTTAATGTGAGCGCCTCGGTTTTGTTGATTTGGGAAAACAATGTTGACTGCATCAGCCCAAACTTTTTGTTGGTTATCTTTGAGCATTTGACCAAAGTAATAACTATTACCTAATGCGATATCACACACGCCCTCCTTAATGGCTTTAATTTGGCCTCTATCATTGCCTTGCGGTTTGCGCGCAAGATTGTCTTTTAAACCCGTTAACCAAGCTTTCGCTTGTTGTTCTCCGTGGTGAGCTATGATTGAAGCAATTAATGAGATGTTATATGGATGCTTTCCACTACGAATGCAAACACGGCCTCTAAATTGTTCAGTGGCAAGATCCTCATAAGTTAAGCCTTGTGTGTTGATTTGGCGATTCTTAGCAACGTACAGCACTCTGGCTCGTGTTGTTAATGCAAACCAATGTTGCTTGTTATCTCGGTATTGTTTTGGAATGTTTTGTAATAAATTCTTGTCTAGGTTCGCTTGCGTTAAGCCTTTTTCACTAATTTCGAGCAAACGATTAAAATCTGAGGTTAATATAATATCTGCAGGGCTATATTTACCTTCACGTGTTAATTTCTCTGCAATCCCATTTTTCGCATATAAAACATTTACTTTAATACCTGTTTTGTCAGTGAATGCTGCCGTAATGGGTTCGATTAAGAAAGGTTGACGATAAGAATAAATATTCACCTCTGATGAATCCGCACTCGCCTGAGGAATCAATATCAATAATGCTAAAAAACCAAAAATATTACGATTCATTCTACTTTACCTTCCTGTATTAATAGTTTGCAATTTAATGCCTTATTGTCTTTTATTAGAGCAGTAATACTAATATTTACGATAGTGACATTACATCCGAAACAATCTTGTTTACAATACATGTCTGACATTAATGACGGAGTCAGTCGTGAAATAATACCAATGAATCGCCACAAAGTAGCCTTTTTATCAGGACTCATTGAAGTTAAAAAAACTGAATACGTTTACAAGGAATGACTGAAATGCATATCGACCATCATTGATGTCACACTTGTATTGAAATTACTTAATTCAAATTGTCCGTATGGTTGTCCAGATTACTCAGTTGGTTTCATTTGTACGGAGCTTACAGGTAAACACGCTCATATCATGGTTACTCAAGGTCTAAGGTTAATCACTGTGATTAAATCTTGCTCTTGATAAACTTCGAACATTTTGAATCTACACTCTCTTACGATCATGTAACAGAGTTGAGTGATTCTGTGCTGTATCAGTGCTACAGTATAGGATGAAACAGCATTAATGCAAATGAATATCATTTAATAAATAGCCATCATGATAAATTATTGATAACGTCCGCATTAAACTTTATTATAGCTCCTTTGAAACTACTGACAACATAATATTGGAGTTTAAATTGAAACTAAAGTTTGCGGCATTCATACTGCTGATACCCTCGCTAGTAATTGCTGATGATCTCGAGCAAGGTGAAAATCTGATTACAGAATTTGGGCCTACTTTTTCAGATTATGGAAATTACCAACCCTTCTCCATGAAGGAGCATGATACTCGCTTTACGATATGGAAAAGCGTAGAACATGGCTTTTCAGATCATTATGCCGTTAACATTGGCATTATTGAAAAAACTACTCGTACATTAAACTCTTTTAAAGAATCTCAAGACCAACCAGCACAGAGAACATGTAAAGTACACACCAGTAGCCCAGCAGAAAAGATGGTGATTAATGGATATGATGCTATCAATTGGAAAAGTACTTGTGAATTAGATGATTTGACTATTACCTCAGTTGAAATGGCTATTATGGGTAATGACCACTTTTATCACATGCGTAAGTTATGGAAATTTTCTGTCAGTGCTGAGAAGATCTCTGAGTGGCAGGCACTTCTAAGTCACACTAATCTCTGTGATACCACAAAAAAACAACATGCCTGTCCAGCTGAATAAACAACTTCCTGCACTTTAATACCCTAATTAGCTATGCTAGTTGGGGTATTAGCAGTTCTAATAGTCGAGTTAGTAAATAGAATGAAGCGTCTTTTTTACCCAAGAAATCAACAGTAATCATGGTGAATGCAAACTCAGGACACTTCAAGTCATCGGTTCATAATCCCAGTTATTCGCCCCTAAACAAGCTCAAGATCCACCTGATAATCCTACCCCAAAGGCCTCAACATTCAACCCACCCTCAAATAATACACATAAAAAAACCCATCTTATCTAAAAAATGGGTTCGTTTTATTTAAAAGCCTGGCAGTGACCTACTTTCACATGGGAACTCCCACACTATCATCGGCGCTAAATCGTTTCACTTCTGAGTTCGGGATG
>JBLIIN010000003.1:0-25727 GCA_047635075.1 Methylophagaceae bacterium
AACTCAGTATCGACGGAATCCACGTTGCCGTGAATAACCCCGCTTCTCGCTGCCCAGTGAACCACAAAAATGCAGTTGTAATAAAAGCAATAAAAACTGCGAGTAAAATACATAAATCTGACTTTCTCAACATTAAATTTCCTTTTCTTTTTTTAAATTAATCACTCTCCCAAAAACCCCATGAAGCTAACAATAAACAAGTTACTGTTATTGATGCATGGGTTCTGACAGTAGAGCCCCCTGGAATCTGGAACACAAGCGGGACGATTTCAAGCATTCCAAGTAGAAGCCACAAACCCGATAGTGTTGCCAATATAAAGGCTAATGTTGCAATAGAATTTCTCATATTAAAAATACATACAATAATTAATATGACCGGAAATTCGAGTATGACTTAATATATCTATTAAGTCCTGTTTTTTGAATAAATTCATTTTTGTTAAATTGATAACTCATTTGTATTTTGGTCTCTTTAAATTCGATTTAGACACTCGCGTAAGTTATCTCGTGCGACGAAAAAATACAGGCAAAAAAAAGCGATAGTCAGTATAGCTCACAATAGACTGTACTAATCATCAATATGTTCCAATTCGTCATAAATAAGCTGTGGTGGACTCTGGTTAATGAGACTAGAGGGCTTTAAACGCATAGAAATAAGGCAACCGCCTTGCAATGAGGTCCTCCGCAGGAGCTTGCGCCTCACTAAAGTAATCGAGTCTAAAGCCAGAGATTCCGATACAGGTGGTGAGGATCATGGCGCTCTGCTTGAGACTGTATATTGAACGTTCGATCACGAGGGTCATTGCCTACTCCGGCTAAATATGACCAATTGCCGTAATTACTGTGCACATCGTAGTCGATAAGTAACGACTCAAAATAGGCAGCTCCGATTCTCCAGTCCAAGATTAATTCTTTAGCAAAAAAAGAAGACACATTTTGTCGCCCACGATTGCTCATCCAACCCGACTTACCCAATTCCATCATATTAGCATTAACAAAATCTTCTTTAGTTTCTCCGGCAACCCATTGTTCAATGTGCTGCTGGTCTAATGACCAATAATATTTTTGGTGCAGAATGCCGCCTATTTTGAAAAGTTCATCGCCGTGTTTCATCGAAATATATTTAAAAAAATCCCGCCATATCAATTCAAAAACAAGCCAATAAGTGCTGTCATTCTTTTCGACTTCTTGTTCGTACTTTATTATCTCAAAATAGATTGTACGAGGTGAAATACTGCCATTAGCAAGCCATGCTGAGAGTTTAGAGCTGTAATCCAATCCTAAGAGACCATTTCTTGTTTTTTTATACTCAGATAAGTTTCTAGTGTGCCAAAAATAGTCTTGAACACGGGCTAAACCTTGATTTTCACCCCCTTTAAATGGAAATACACTTCGCTCATCTATTTTGAAATCCTTAAAACCCAAATCAGCCAGTGTAGGTGCTCTGGTCGTATTTGGTATTTTATTATCGGCCAGTGCTGGTGTCATCACTAGAAGAGGTCTAACACTCACAGATTGTTCACATTTTTTCCTAAAGTGAGTAAATACTTTAGGGATGTCTGCTATTTCTAACGGCAGATCATCCGGATGAAAAAGAAATTGGTCGTAGGTTTCAACCCAAGCTAGTCTTGAGTTATTCGGGTGATCTTTTACCTTAAGCGCCACAACCCTCTCTTCAGAGGTCCACTCATTTTGAATATAAAGGCTAGTTACATCATAGCTATCAACTACTTCTGGAATCACTTCTTCAGGTTCACGACAATAAATAAGCAAGGTAATGTTGATATTTTCCAGGTTTTCTTTTAATTCAGTGACAGTTTCAAGCAGGAACTTTGCTCTATATTTTTCGGTTTTTCGAAAACCGAATTGACCCATTTCAAAAAAACGTGGGTCAAAACAAAAAATAGCAATCACCCGATCATTTTCTGACATTGCTCTGTATAAAGAATGGTTATCAGCAATCCTCAGGTCATTTCTAAACCAGACTAGACTTGTCTTCATCATTAGTAGCCTACTACTCAGAATTTTTATTAAGGATTAACTGTACCTTATTTTTGTTCTTGTTACGTGCCGTCTTTTATTCAAAAGCAACTTGTCTTCCATTGGGGCAAAATTGCTCTTGACCTGTTTACGTTTTAAAACAATGGAAAACTGGCTGACGCCCTGCGCCAGATAGCTGTCAGGCTACAAGTCACACCTAGGCTATTGATATAATTGTTTTTAACTAGAGCATTTCCCTCTGTGGCCAACAAAGAGTCGCTATGTGTGTTATGTTTTACGAGTACACTTTTTAATAACCATAAGGAAAAATATTTATCTTAGATAGCATTAATAAAATCCAAATAACTTTACACACTGAAGCCGCCAATGAAGGTTTTTATTCAAAAGCTAAGAAAGAACTAGACCAGGGTGCTAATGCCTTCGTAAAAGAATTTTGTTTAAAAAATGATTTAGCCTCTCACGCTATATCGCCACTGTGCTGGAGTTTCGAATCGGTTGAGCATGGCATATTTGATGATGGTGTGATTGAGCTAACTAACACTGGTAAGGAGAGCACTGCCTTTGAGTATGTCGATGTCTCCAAAGCGAAAATAACCGCTCCAAACTAGGCATTAATGGACCTAACTTTGGCTAATAAGCCAAACCTAGGCAAATCAATCTCTTTTCAGCTTACTCCGCCAAAATGGCGCTGACCTGGCCAGAGTTATGACTGCTGAAGAACCCGAGGATTGCTGGCAAACCCCGTCACTAATGGTAGTCTCAACCTCAAGTTCGGCAGCGGTTATCTTCTTAGGTACAAATAACTCAAGAAAGTCGGCCAAGCTGCGAATCTTCGGACGCTAATAGCTATAAACCAGATAGCTACCTGAATAATAGAAACTTCTGCTGTTAAAATGTCGTACATTTACAATTTGCCATAATGCTCTATAGGGCCGATTAGTGCAGTGACCTCATCCGGTCGATGCAACACTATAATCTTATATCAAAAAAGATGGCGTGTTGAAAATGGGTTATCGAACTCGAATAATTCATACTGCAAAACAAAAATATGCGCTGTCGGACTGCTTGAACAATGGCGAATCACTTAAAAAAATGGGTCGCGCCCTTGATAGAGAATCATCGTCGATATTTGGACCTTTATCTCCCACTGGCCAATTCATCCAGCGCCTCGGATAAGATCCCGATGATCATTAACATTGGCAGAATGTGAGGATAGATTGTTGATTGAGCTTGTCGTTAAATAGCTAAAATGACTAGCTGATGTTAATGTCGGTTATTTAGAAGTCACTACCCAAAGCAGCCCTTCAATACATGTCTAATGATGATGCTATAACTCGGGCCTTTTTAGTCCAAGATTGGCTACTCATATAAAAAGAACTTTATTATGTCGACTTTAATTTACCCGAAAAATATTTTTGAATAGATGACGATGGCCAAACCCTTTTCTGGCGGCCTAATTAAGATATAAATTGGTGAAACTAATCAACAGCAATTCCCGTTAGATGTAGGTGGCCCCAACAATTAATGGCTTTTAACTTCATTTCACCGGAATGATTTCCACTAATCCAGATACTCTTTAATTAATAACTGTCCCTTATTAGCTGGGATAGAGCTGTCAGTGATAAATCACGTTATTCTTAACTTTCATTTTAGGTCTATTGGCATGTCATTAAAAGCTATTGTTTTTTATCCCTTTGAAGTTTAAAAGAGTGTTTATTACATGCAAAAAATACTTTGTGCCTCCTTCTTCATGGCGTTGCTTGTTGCCTGCACACCGCTACAGTTTGCAGTCGTCAATGCGCCTATGCTGACCTACGATGGGCAGATTTCGATAGAGGTACCTTATGGTCAACTTCCCCGCCAAAAATTAGATATATATGTGCCCGATATTAACCAAGACACGTTTCCCGTTGTGGTGTTTTTTCATGGCGGCCGTTGGAGTGAGGGGTCCAAAGACCAATATAAATTTTTAGGTATGAAACTATCAAATATGGGCTATGTTGTGGTGTTACCCAATACTCGCTTATATCCCGAAGTGAAGTTTCCAACGTTTGCAGAAGATGCTGCAAAATCAGTTGCTTGGGTCCACAAAAACATAGCCCGCTACAAAGGCAATGATAATTTGTTTATATCAGGTCATTCATCGGGTGCACATCTAGGCGCATTGATTATTGCCGATCAGTCATATTTGGCAGTTCACCGTCTCAACCCTAATATTGTAAACGCCTTTGCCGGCCTGTCTGGCCCTTATGATTTTGAGCCAAAAGCAGCTGATATAAGAGATATGTTTGGCCCACTTGATAACTTTCCCAAAATGGTAGTCACAAACTTTATTGATGGTGATGAACCCCCAATGCTATTGATATACACAGCTCAAGACAGTACCGTTCACCCTAGGAATTTAACGGCCTTAAAAACCGGTATAGAAAAGGCTAAGGGAGAGGTACACACTATCATTTATAAAACAGGGGGACATATTGCACCCATTGCCGCCTTTAGTTGGGCCAACCCTTCCGGTTTGCCCGTGCCAAGGGATGTAGATGATTTCTTTAAAAAATTCCTAAGATGAATTGTGTTGCAGTCAAAATATGTCGACAGGTTTAAGCCTTTTTTAAATGTACGAATAAGCGCCTTGAAGCCGCGGTTAAAAGCATCGCTTTCCTGGTGCAATATCAACTGATAAGGCTAGATGTCTTTTTGACACCTAGAGCCTGAATCAAACTTGACATGCAAGCTGGATTCTTTTAATAAAATTAAAGTCTATATAGTTCTTTAAGATGCTGTAAGTTGTCATATAAAAGGCTGAATTATGTTTTACAAGATATTCCTAATCATAACCTGCTGCCTACTCGCGGCATGCAGTGACGAAGAGTTACCGACCCCCAGCAAAAAAAATACAAACGAGCTTGTTATTGTATCGCGTAATGCGCCAACAACATGGTATATAGATAAAGAGGGTAATCAGGCAGGTTTCGAATATGACCTGGCTGTTTCGTATGCAAAATTCCTTGGCCTAGAGCCTAGGTTCGTGATCAAAGACACAATCTCTGAACTGTTTACTGCCCTTGAACAAGGAACGGCAGATATTGCTGCGGCTGGACTAACAGTAATGCCGGAAAGATCTGATAGGTTTTTACTTGGGCCCAAGTATCATCAAGTTCAGCAACAAGTTGTGTGTCACCGCAATGGCAAAAATCCAAAAACAATAGATGACCTCCTAGAAGTAGAGTTGACAGTCGTCAAGGATAGCAGTTATTCGAAAAGACTTAATGAGGTCTCAAAATCTAAAGAAGCTCCCCTTAATTGGGAGGAGACTGAGCAGCACTCGACTGAAGATCTACTCGAACTCGTTTATCGCCAGAAGCTTGAATGCACGGTTGCTGATTCTAATATCATTAAAATCAATAGACGCCATTTCCCTGCTCTTGAAATCACAATGAACTTAACTGAAAAACAAGATATTGCTCTCTATTTAGCTAACGATGCCCTAGAGTTACAGCAGGGGCTGACAACATGGCATCAAGAGTTTAATCAAAATACTGAAGCCAAAAAGATTTTCGATCAGCATTATGCTTTCTGGGATGAGTTTGATTATGTCGACGTAAGTGTTTTCAAAAGGCGTATTCATAAACGCCTACCCAAATACAAAAAAATATTTCTTGAAGCCGCAGAAAGATATAATTTGCCCGCAGAGACACTTATTGCCCAGAGCTACCAAGAGTCACACTGGGAGCCTGATGCGGTGTCGCCAACCGGAGTCAAAGGGATGATGATGCTAACCAAGCCCACAGCTCGAGAGTTGAATGTTGATAACAGATTGGATCCCGAACAAAGTATTGCTGGAGGAGCACACTACCTCAAAAATATGATGCAAAGGTTCAAAGATGATATTCCAGATGATGATAAATTAATGCTTGCACTCGCCGCCTATAATATAGGCCGTGGCCACATGCATGATGCACAGATACTTGCCAGAGAGAAAGGGCTAAGCCCGCATCACTGGCATGATATGAAACAAGTACTGCCATTGCTCTCACAAAAAAAATATTACAAAAACTTAAAGTATGGGTATGCCCGAGGGGCCGAGCCGGTCAGTTATGTGCAAAATATCCGTGAGTATGAACACATTCTATTAAGAGAAATGAATTAACCCCTTAATTTGCGTCACTTCTTAGCAGGAAACCAAGTGAGCCATCACTCCAGATTCCTTTCTACTACCCACCTTTTAGTTTATTAAGTTAAAATTCGCTCCGATATCTCTTAAGGCATAATAGTATATGGAATATGAATTTCAACGTAACACCTTAACAGGTGCCTTAAAAGCTGATTTTAGTCAGGGTCAAGAAATATTAGGATTTTGGTTAGTTGAGGAACTAGGGGAATGTCTAGAAAAGTATGAAACACTCTGCCAGGGCATTACTAAATTACAGTCAAATCAGCTGAAAAATTGGAGTTTGGTCGGTAAAGCACTCTCAATTGAGCTCGAGGGAGAGCAAGTTAGGGTTTTCGCTAATGCACTTGAAACTGGTGAAGAATTTGAACTTGAAGAAGCGATGTCTCTCTACGATGGTGAATCGGAAGCTTTCTGTGGTTTAGAGGATTTCCACGTTGTACTTCAGAGTTGGCGAGGCTTCATAGATGATCGCTATTAAGTTGACAACACTAGGTAATTCAAAACTCAAGTGGAGGGTATCCTGATAAATTATGTTTATATCAGCAGCCTCCGTATATTGAACAATAATGGCAAAATAGCAGTATCCTCAGGCGGCTTATTACTCACATTGACCTACTAAAGTACTATTGTATGATCCCGTTAAAATACATCTCCAGTTACCCCGAAGAGGTAAAGTCCCAAGTACAATCTCTCATCGCGAATCAAGAACTGGGGGACTTTTTATTAAATAAATATCCTGTGACACATGATATTAAATCCAATAAAGCCCTGTATTCTTATGTTATTGACTTAAAAAATCAATTTATTCGTCAATCTAGCTCCCTGAGTAAAGTCATTTATGATGATAAACTTGACGTACTTCATCAGGCGCTAGGTTTACACAGCTTTGTTTCTAGAGTTCAGGGGGGTAAGTTAAAAGCCAAAAATGAAATCCGTATTGGCTCGGTCTTTAAACAGGCACCGGGTCAGTTTTTAAACATGATCGTGGTACATGAGTTGGCCCATTTAAAAGAGAAAGAGCACAATAAAGCATTTTATAAATTATGCCTGCACATGGAACCGAACTATCATCAGTTAGAATTTGATATGCGCCTCTATCTAACTTATTTAGACCATGTTGGAAAACTGTATCAACAATAATCCCATTCCTCATATATTGTTTCAGCAAGGGAAAAATGAAAAAACCTCAAGTGAGTCTCGGTTTAGTCAACCCTAAAAGCCCTGATAATGTCGGCTCTGTTTTACGTGCCGCAGCCAATTATGGTGTTGATAAGGTTTTTTATACCGGTGACCGTTACCCAAGGGCGATTGAGCGTAAAGCAAGAACAGTCGACATGGGCCGTAAAGTGAGTAAAGACGTGCTGATAACTCGAAAGGATTGCCTGATCAGTGTCGCCATTGAAAACATGAGAATTGTCTGCGTTGAATTTGCGTTAAATGCCATTCCCTTACCTGAATATAAGCACTCAGAAAATGCCCTTTATATATTTGGCCCTGAAGATGGTTCTATCGACCAAACCATTATTGACCGAGCTGATGATGTTGTTTATGTACCCACTGTAGGTTGCATGAACTTATCGGCTTCGGTCAATGTGTTACTTTATGATCGGCTACTTAAAGCGGGAAATTATAAGGCCAGTAATACATTAATTCGTGAAAACAGAGATACCAATAATCGTTTAAAAGTCCTGTGAAACGCATATTCACACTCTAGATAAGTTCAATTACAACCCAATAAAAAACCCCACACACAAAAAAGGAACGGAGGCTAGGAGGTGGTTGCTACCTAGAGCCTGAGCTAACTTACACACTCCTGAAAGCCAAGGACTTTTGAAAGTTGGTGACTCTCGATTGCTCTTATTGATACTCTATTGACTGATCCTTTTGGATCGATTACCGCCTTCTTAACCTCGTTCCCATTCATCTGTCGTGCCTTAGACACTCAGGTTACTGTGACGTAGAAAAGCCGTTAACTATAAAAGGCTTCAACAACTCCTTTTAGTGTCATCAGAAGTGGCTGCCCCCGACGATCCAATGCTTTATGAGAAGCGATTTTCACCCACCCCTCGCTTATGCAATATTCTTCAACATCGAAACGTTCTTTTCCGTTCAAGCGGATACCAATGTCGTGCTCGAAAATTTCTGCCACATGATGCCGACTTTTGGGATTACCCGAAAGACGATCCGGTAAAGTGGGAAGCGATTTAGTGTCGTCCATGTTCTTGGCCTAAAGTAAATAAAACGGATATATTGTAGACAATATAGACCTCACGCTCAAGCGCTTTAGTCACGTTTAGCGTCCCTTGTTAAGTCAATTCTAACTTTATTACAATAATGGGATGGGGACCTAGGAGCCTTTTTCATTGAGTACTTTTAAGGATTTAAGAAAAGCCGCCACTTTATCAATCTTGACAGCCTATCGGCTCTCACACCGAAAATTTCACCGAACATAAACCCCCCAATAGAATTAAATACCGGGACCTGATATTAATTAGTATCAATAAATGATCCATCAAAGGTGGGAGCGTATTGTATGCTAGTCAGGTTTGTAGAGATCCTGCTTAAAATCGCTCACATCGAAGGTGAAGACTGGGCTACCCTCAAGATAAATTTCAGGTGATATGCTGACTTCATTGACAGACAGGGCAAGTTTCACAAAGCTGCTGTAATTATTAATAAATATAATATTGTTGCTATGATCTGCTGCTGTTGAGGCCCTAAAACTAACAGCCTCTTTATTACCAAACTGAACATTTATAGCGCAACCATCAAAAGTACTACACAAAATTTGGCCTTTCTCAATCCTAAAAATCACATTCTTTCCATACTTAGGGTGAGTCCTCAGAGTCAGCGTTCCACCCTGAGACCCATTGTATGGGGAGCTAAAGTTAACAAAATTTGAGCTCTTAACACTAGCTGAGTATGTCGGTTTTCCGCTCAATTCATCAGCACTTTTACTATACATCCACTTTGTAGCGGTTAATTCTATATGGGGTTTAATTATTGTATTATTTGCGTGTGGGATACTAGTAGCATCAACTTCAGATATTTTTTTAGGCTGAGAACTCTGTGGACCTGTAATAGGCTGAAATGCAGCAATAATAATTGCCAGCAGAATTAACAAAAAAATCACTTTCACCAGTCCTACTGAGTCTCTTTTTAGTTTTTCACCACACTTCGGGCAATTTTTTGTGCTTCTTCCAACATCGCTATCGCATGCCTTACATCTTGATAAAGTCATTAAATACCTTCCTTTTGAATAATCAAAGTCAAATCTACTAAAAACAATGAATAATTAGCTTAGATTGCTCCAACATTAAAAAACAGTAGAGGAATAAATAATGAACGTTAGTTTAAGCAACTAAAGCTTCAAAGAGCACACTCGACCGATTAAATTCACGACATTTCAGCGAGTATTTGCTCAAATGTAAGCATTTGACTCAAAAGTATGGGTTCTGGTTCGTTCAGGAATCACTTACCTTTTTCATAATTGAAAATCCTATTCGTGTATTTGGACATTAAGCTGATCAACGACTTCTGCCCAATCAGAATCGTAGTCTAAACATTCCTTAATGAACTGTGCTTGAGAGGGGCTCCAGAAATTGGCTTGGTCCAAAGTTGTATCGTTTGTCAGTCGATGGCCGTTTATAAACTCAGAAACAGCTTCTTCGCTATTATCCAAACCCAGTTGAAGAAATAGATTGCCCATTGTATGCATGGATGTGTCCATCGTTATCTCCATCACCATAAGTGGTTATCTGACCAGAATTACCCTTAACTTTCACATAGATTAGCTCACCGTCGCCAGACATGTGTGCCTAGCACAATGATTTGGTTAATTAATCTAATCAGCCTTTGATTAACACATCACTATTGCTGCCTGCTATTTTAGCAACGTCTTAATACTAAAATTGTTGACGTTATTTATATCGCCACTGTCTCGGGTCAGGTTTACGCCAGCTTGGTGTGGATGATTGTGATAAGTTAGTTGTCGTTCGCTCAGAGTAAATACTAGGCACGCTATCTCGCCCTTGCTTAACTTGGCCTTGAATGTCAGTAGGCTTATGAGTTGATGATTTTGTGTTCATTAGTCTTTTCTCCTCATCCCCCATGTGATTTTTTAAAGCACTCTGGAGGCGATAAAACCAACATCGCTTTAGCTGCACTTATATACCGCTCGCAAGTTGTTGGTTAAATCAGCGGTTCGATTTAATTATTGCGGATAGATCTCATTAAGTCAACAATGAACAGAGCAAGTTTTTCACTTTCCCTCGGTAAAATATAAGGTTAAGTCTTAAAGTCCCTCTTAAGCCATTAATTTCAGCTTAGTCCTTTAAAATCTTCTAGTCAGATTCAATAAGTAACTCAGATTATCCATAACAGTCTCAACAGAAGTAACTGCTGGCGCTTTTATATTTGTTGATACCTAGAGCCGCAATCGAACCCGGCCTATCCTTGAAAAGCTAGGAATTTTAAAGGTGAGCCGTTTACCCAGATGAAATCAATAAGTTAAAGCAGCGTAAAAGGAATATTTCAAGGCTAGAATTTAAAGTTGAAAATGACCTTACATAGCACTAAATTGAGATCTTTCTAGGTTGTTTAGCTGCGAAGGTGAAGAGTAATAATCGGATTCTTAAATCGAAAAGCGAGCTGAAGTCAACTTTCTCCTTAGCTATATTATCGAGGGCGACAAACCTTATCCTGTCTATTTGCGCCCCGAAACTGGCATTGATAACTTTTATGGCTTGTAAAATCTCTGGGGTGATTGATTTATTGCCTATCAGATGTGGTGTTACTGACTTGTTAATCTTGGTTATTCCGATTTTTAGTGGTCTCTAGCCCGAGCGATATCATCAATAAAGCGTTAAGTTCTTGTTGCTTAACACTCCCCCTCAATGATATGATATATCATATTAACCATTTAAGGCCCCTCCATGAAAGATAAATTAGGAATACTATGCTCCAGCTTGTGCATTGTACATTGTATTGTCACGCCTTTTATCGTGGCATTAGGTCTGTCTGGCCTGATGGCTAAGATATTAACAACAGAGTTTGTTCATTACATTTTAATTGTGCCTGTGGCACTTTTAATTCTACTAACCTTACCCTCTGCGTACACGCGTTATCGTTCTTTAGGTCTGATATTTATGGGGTTACTGGGAATGATGCTTTTAATAGCCGCCCCTTTTTTAGGTCAGGGGAACGAGGCTTTGCTGACTATCAGCGGCGGGTGTCTTTTAGTTTTTTTCCATTTATTGAACCTCCGGCTGCAACATAAGCACAAAACAAATGGCGCTATCGTAGCCCGTTTAGTGATTAGGCCAATAGCTCGAAATACTGTTGAAATTAGACCGATAAATGAGAAAAGAGAAAGAGTCTATGCTAGAAAATAAGATTAAAAAACTACCCGTCACCGTCTTGTCAGGTTTTTTGGGAGCAGGCAAAACGACTGTTCTCAACCATATTCTAAATAATCGTCAAGGCAAACGCGTTGCCGTCATTGTCAATGACCTGAGTGAAGTCAATATCGATGCCAAAAATATACAAAATGAAGTACAGCTGAATCATACGCAAGAGAAATTAGTCGAGATGAGTAATGGCTGTATTTGTTGTACATTACGGGAGGATTTATTGGAAGAAGTCAGTATGTTAGCCAAAGAGGAGAGATTCGATTACTTAGTCATTGAATCAACCGGTATTTCAGAGCCTTTACCCATTGCTGAAACCTTTACTTTTGAAAATGAATCAGGCCAAAGTTTAACCGATCTTGCCCTACTGGATACCATGGTGACCGTGGTGGATGCGGCCAATTTTTTGACTGATTATGAGGAGGCACAATCACTGCACGACGCTGGCGAGAGTTTGGGTGAAGACGACGAACGGAGTGTTACCGACCTGCTGATTGAGCAAGTTGAGTTCAGCGATGTGCTCTTAATCAGTAAAACCGATTTGGTGGGTCATGATGAATTGAATAAACTGACAAGTATTCTTAAAACATTGAACACCGAAGCAGAAATTATTGCGATTAAAAATGGCGAGGTAAATCTAGATAAAGTGTTGGGCACTCAACGTTTTAGTTTTGAACGCGCTCAACAAGCGCCTGGGTGGCTCAAAGAAATGCGAGGTGAACACATACCAGAAACCGAAGAGTACGGCATCACCAGTTTCGTCTACAGAGCACGTCGTCCATTTTATCCTGCTAAGTTTTATCAGTTTTTGTATCAACCATGGCCGCAAGGTAGACTCATTCGCTCCAAAGGATATTTTTGGTTGGCAACACGCCATGAATTTGCTGGACAATGGAATCAAGCGGGAGGAATTGGTCACCATGGATTTGCAGGTATGTTTTGGAAAGCAGTACCTGAAAGCGACTGGCCTGAAGAGGCCGAGCACCGCAGTAGTATTATGGAATCATGGCAAGAGCCATTTGGTGATATGCGACAAGAACTGGTGTTTATTGGCCAGAATTTGGATAAAGACAAAATCATCACTGAATTGGATGCCTGCTTATTGAATGATGAGCAATTGCTAGCAGGAAAGACGTTATGGCGTAGCTTCCCTGATCCTTTCCCAGAATGGCAATAACACTCATGTCATCACCTTTAATTCCTAATACTGAGGTTGGTTCGAGTTGTCTGGATCACCATGCCATTATCATGGCAGACATTTATCAGGCTTCTATCAATCTATGTGTTTGGCAGCGTCAACTAGCAACACGGCTGATTGACTATGTAGATTGGTTGTTAAAAAATACCAGCAAACGTGAGCTACGCATCGTTGCACAAAGTGATGAGGTTTTAGCGGTTATCTTGAAAGGATTACCAGCACATACTGGGCTCAGCGCTCTGGCTAGTGATGTAAATCTACTCGCAACGATGTTTACGGATTTGTTTGATCTAAAGCGCGTTGGAATTCGCCTCAGTCTTATTGATAAAACCATGTGTCCTCGATTCCATACCGATCATTTACCTTGTCGTTTAATAACAACTTATGCCGGAAGCGGAACGCAATGGTTACCTGAATACGCTGTTGATCGTAGCAAATTAGGCCAAGGGGCTGACGGCCTACCCGATGCGAACTCAGGAATATATTCGCATCCAAATAGCATTGAACAGCTAACTGCTGGTGACGTAGGGTTACTCAAGGGTTCTGGATGGCTGGGTAATGAGCAGCACGCTATTGTGCATCGTTCACCAGAAATAGCTGTCGGTGAGAAGCGATTACTCTTAACCTTAGATTTTGCCCATTAATGAGCAACATGCCCTGCACACGCGAGCCCTGTCGCTATTTTAAATCGCGTCATGGGCGGTGAAGTCTTAGTGAAGTCCCACTGCAATCCTCGGTGAGGAATAGGCTCGAATTTGAACACGTGCCATATAATGAGAATGAGAAGCAGCCATTTGCTTTGGTAGTCGAGAATCTTAATAATATGACAAAAACGGTTGAACTCAGCAGCGCTAAATGTGAATTATTCTCGGGCAGCCTCATGAACCCGTTTGTAAAAGCACCTGAATATGAGAAACTCAATCTTAGCGCCACTGATGAGATAATGCATGCTGAAATTAAAGCAGAGTATCAATGGGTTATTGATGGCAAACAGGGAAGGACTCAATTAAATCGTTAAAGTCATCTATTATAAAGGTTCATTAAAATGTCATTAAACGAAACTGAACTCAAGAAAATTATTGATCAAGCAGAGAATAGCTGCGTGGAGTCGGGTGGACGACTGACAGCAAAACGTAAGAATATACTCACGGCATTGCTGAGTAGTGACATGCCCCAATCAGCTTATGAAATTGCCGAGTATTACAAGGAGGAATTTAACGAATCGATCCCCGTAATGTCGGTATACCGTATGCTTGAATTTCTCATTAAGGAGAGTTTGGTCCATAAGCTTGTATCAACGAATAAGTATGTCGCTTGCTCACATATTGCCTGTAGTCATGATCACCAAGTCCCGCAGTTTTTGATTTGTGACCAGTGCCATCACGTGCGTGAAGTGGGTGTGAAAAAAGACATTATTGAAGCCTTACAGAGTAGCGTTGAAAATGCTGATTTCTATCTTAAAAGCCCAGAACTTGAATTACACGGTATTTGTAAAGACTGTCATCAATCTTGAAGTTATTTTTACGCTAAGTTTTACTGGTAGCATTAATACTTGCATACTTCGAGCTTCATTTTCAGATGGATTAGGGTGTAAATGCATCGATTATCAGCTGCTTACCAAACAAAAGAGGAGCGTCCCCTTATTATCAAACGCACCACCTTCAGGAAACAAGTTCATCAGAAAGTTCATAACCGCACCACTACTCGCATCACCTGTAAAGGGTATGTGACGCGAAATAGCAAAACCAGTTTGGATCGAAGCATGATAGTACTTAAAACAGTATGCTTCTTTTTCATGGCTAAGCACTCCAATCGGCTTGTCTTGATAAAACAAAGGAAGCGACCTAATGTTACCCATCTCGGTTGCCCATAGAGAGAGTGGCTGGGGTTTTTGCTCCTAATTCTACGCCCAGAGAGTCTAATATTTTCGTCATAAGATCAAGATCGAAAGCATTAAGGTGTGTAGTTTTACTGTTAGCGCCGAAACCCGCTTAGGTAGTGTCGCCGGACTACACGCAACGAGGACGTGGAGGAAAATGGTCGTCAACGCACACAGTAGAATTAAGTCATGGGTCAATTGACCCTTTCACGAATATGGTGACACGCTGGAATCGACAGGTTGAACCCACAGCCAAGAGTGGTTTGTCGTTTAAGGGACGACTAGTACTTAATACTGTCGCTGATTTACATGAAGAGCAAGCGAGGTCGATTAGTCGTCACTATGCACCGTATTTTTTCATTCGCAGTCCAGCAACGATAACGATTCTGTAGCGACTGATGGTGTGCAAGGCCTCAGTAGGCGTAAAGTGGGTTTTGACGTAATCGTAGCAATTAGCTGAAGTGAAGATAAAGTAAAAAGCATCCCAATGCCCGGTCAGCCATTTGATTGAGTGATACGTAGCCAAGGCAGGGGTTGTGGGTGCGTTAACGGTCGCGTTAGTTTTTGCTCGGACACCCAAAACTGACTATCGCAATAATAGCGACACACTGGTGCAATTAGCATTGGAATATGTCAAAGCCTAATCATGTAGCGGGTATTGGACTCTTTTGCTCATAATATCTGTCCGTTCTTCATAACTAATGATCTGAATGATAGTGATTTGCATTTAGAGTTTTTTTAGATTATGATTCAAATCCCTTTAAAATTAATAGCGAATCTACTACATGAGTTATAGATACACCTTATTTACAAGCAGCATGATAGCTGTAATGTCAATTGGCTCCGCATTCAATGCTGCTGTCGCCGATGAAAACCTTATACTGTTGGGGGATATGAGAATTATTGGAGACTCCGAAGCAGCTAGACAGTTACCCGGTTCTGCTGCGGTTGTCGAACACCGTCAGTTGACAATTGAAGCTACGACTGACATTCAACAAGTGTTGAAAACAGTACCCGGCGTTTACATCCAAGAGGAAGATGGCAACGGTCTTCGCCCTAATATTGGTATCCGTGCTGCAGCGCCAGGTCGAAGTCAAAATATTACGTTGATGGAGGACGGTGTCTTGATTGCGCCGGCACCATACTCAAATCCTGCGGCATATTACTTCCCCACCACCCTACGTATGACGGCTATTGAAGTATTAAAAGGTGCACCATTATTACGGTATGGCCCCCAAACAGTGGGTGGCGTCATTAATCTAGTCTCAACACCTATCCCTGAACAAAATAAGGGAAGAGCAATGTTTATGCTCAGTGATAACGGATCAACCGATTTACATCTGAATTATGGCGGCAAGTCTGGTCAATGGGGATATATGCTCGAAACTGTCCAAAGAGACAACGAAGGCTTTAAGGATATCGACCGTAGTAACGGCGACACAGGTTTCGACATTGAGGATTACGTAGGTAAACTTTCCTGGGAAAATGAGCGAAATAAAGTCCTGTTTAAATTTCAACGCTCGTTAGAAGTATCAAATGAAACCTATGCTGGTCTGACAGATGCTGATTTCAAAAAAGATCCAAACCGTCGGTATGGCATCACTGATAATGAAAATATGGATAACCAACACACGGGTTTAAGTCTCAGCCATACCTTTTTATGGGCTGATAATTTAAGCTCAACCTTTACTCTTTATAATAATGAATTTAAACGTGATTGGTTCAAAGCTGGTGCTGGTGA
Organism: Methylophagaceae bacterium; assembly: GCA_047635075.1. Lineage (GTDB taxonomy): Bacteria > Pseudomonadota > Gammaproteobacteria > Nitrosococcales > Methylophagaceae. Next base: position 16,402 of record JBLIIN010000003.1, read on the forward strand.
AGACTTAATTGCTGCTGCTAATACTGGTGATGCGACGGCTCAAGGCGTCCTTGATGGCGATATTGATCAAGCGGGAATAAATTTTAAACACAACAATCGAGCATATAAATCACGAGGTCTTCAGGGTAACTTCAATTGGCAGCTTGCTAATCACGATCTAAACTTTGGCGCTCGGATACACCATGATGAAATGGACCGCTTTCAGCCACAAGACACTTATGACCAAGTTAATGGTCAACTAGTCAATACAGGCACAATTATAGATCCAACTGGAAGTAATAATCGCTTTGAAGAAGCTGATGCGACAGCCCTATGGATAACGGATGACTATCAAGCAACTGAGAAATTATTGCTCAATTTATCTTTGCGTATGGAAGACGTAGAAACTAGTCGTCGTGAGTTTGCAAACAGTGACCGTTCCACATTGGCTGCAGCGAGTAAACAACGTGACAATGATTATCGTGAATTCTTACCAGGTATCGCAGCAAACTATGACTTATCAGATAATTGGTCGGCATTAGCTGGTTATCATGAAGGAATGACCCCCCTAGGTGGTGGTTCAGCGGACGGTGAAGAACCTGAAAAAAGTGATAACTACGAGTTAGGACTGCGTTTCAATAAAGGTACATTCTACTCTGAAGCCATTGGTTTCTATAGTGACTTTAGTAACAAAGCTGAAATTTGTTCCGTTGCTACGCCTTGTGCTGATGGCCAAACTTCTGGTGCTTCAGTGATCGGCGGCGCACTTGTTAAGGGTTTGGAGTTTCAGGCAGGTAGTCTGTTTACGGTAGGTAATTTTTATGTGCCAGTTGATCTGATGTATACCTATACCAAAGCTGAAACTACAAGTGATGGTGGTGCCACACAAGGGCTGAAGTTACAAAATATTCCAGAAAATATCGCCAGTCTGAGAGTCGGCTTTGAACATGACAACGGATGGAATAATTATGTGGTCGCTAAGTACATTGATAAAACCTGTGCTGTGCTAGGTTGTAATAAATCAAATGATGCTTTTGATGAAACCGATGCACTGACTACAGTTGACATTATCAGTCGCTATCAGTTTGATAAGGGACCTGAAGTTTTTGCGACGGTTATAAATGCTTTTGACAGTCAGGAAATTATTGCTCGCAGTCCTTACGGTGCTCGCCCTAATATTGAACGAACTGTTCGGGTAGGCGTTCTGTACGATTTTTGATTAAAGTAATCTCCCCCTCACCACAATTTAACTGATGTTTGAATTTTTAATCGTTTAGACCCCTTTCAGTTCAGCTCTTCAACGGACGAAGAGCTGAACTATCAGTAAACAGTTAGCTGGATTAAACAGGAGGGAATGAGTCAAGAGCCTTTTTTGTTAATGACTATTGGAAACAGGCCATTGAACATCGAGCATATGGTGTGCATTTAGACCAAGAAGACCTACACGACGCCAACTTAATCGAAATCGAGCAAGCGGGTCTAAGACTTGGCATTTCAACTCATTCCTATTGGGAACTCGCTCATGCTTTAGCGGTAAACCTAAGTTATATCGCACTTGAGCCTATCTTTGAAACTACCAGTAAATCCATACCTTAGGCACAACAAGATGTACAACATGTAGAGCAATGGTCACAGCTATTGGGCAAGGCATATCCCTTAGTAGCGATTGGTGGGATTGATCAACAGCAAGCTGAACAGTTGCATAAAACAGGTGTGGGCTCTGCGATGATTTCAACGATTACTAAAGCTGATGATTATAAAAAAGCGACGCGTGACTTGTTGCAGTTATGGCGGTAGTTTTTATTGATGATTCCCCTGCGGCCCAATCTCCATCAAGAGCTACGACAAGGCTGTTATTACCGTGCCCACAAGTTTCGCGTGCCCAGATTAATATTTCATTATTTACGTTTGGCATAAGCTTTACTAATGCTTATCAAGTTGTTGAACCTTAAATTTAAGTCTCACTTTGCCCTTAAAGTGCGATTCTTCCAGATAACGCACACTCATCCTTTCCAATGAGTAAAATTCAATTGACTATGAATGAAGATTGTTCATCTGTCTCAACCCAATGCTTAAACGAGACATCCAGTTACCGCGCTGAACAGGTGTTAATGAAAAACAACGTTAACATAAGCACTAAAATATAATAGGTAGGCAGATGAATGAATGTTCTGGCCCCTTTGTTTGGAATGGGTCTAATCTGACAATTTTTGGCCTGTTAAAAACAACTTTCCAAAACTCCACCGCTAATAAATAGTGTGCCAGGTAATACAGATTACTCCCATACAGCCTTTCTGCCATGATTCACATATGAGGACTAAATTTCTGCCTGTGGAGGAAGTTAGAGATGTTACGAAACAGTCTATTTTTGGGGTTGTCGACAGGCTGAATTACAATCTATGTGCTATGCTAGCTCTAGTTAAAAAAGTAGATATTCCTAGTTGAAGCACTTGAAAGTTGAGAGATGGCCCTACATTCTCAATTCTCGCCTATTTTATCTAATTCAATTTAGTCTAAAAAACTAAGAGGATCGATGGAAAACGACAAAGACTGGCAACGTAGATCCGACGAGTGGGTAAAGGCAACGCATGAATCTCGTCTGCGTAAAGAACAGCGCTTATCAGAAGAATACACGAAGAAAGTTAAGCAGGAAGAAAAGTCGCAAGCCGATAAGAAAAAGCCATAAAACAAATATCTATTCAGACACTTTCTTGTCATTCGTATCATTATCAGCTGAAATCCTTCCTCATGCGGAAAACGGCCAGCTAAAGAACACAAATAGTCGACTTAAATACTGGGGCTGACCAAGACCTAAGAAGAAATCATCGAAACCATAGATGATTTACGCATCGTTAATTGTGACTTATTAACCGTTGACCAAACGAATATGCAGCTTATCCATTTTGGCAGCTCAGATTCTTACTTATCTGTCATAGCCCCTTCCAAGGCACTAGAGACCAGTTTTGCATATTTGGCTAAAACTCCACATATATAGAGCGGTGCAGGTTGTTTTCAAGTACTTAGTAGTCGTTTTATTTCTTCTTCACTTAGATCAACACAATGCTGCTGACTCAAGAGACTGAGCCTTATTCATTGAGATCTTAGTTGGTATAGAACAAGTCAAAAAAAACTACCAATAAAAATTCTTAAAGTCTGGTCAGATGAGGAGGGAAAATACGGCGACCCGAAAGGTGAAAGCATACAAGGTATTACAGACAGAATTCAAGACACGATCTCTAGGGATAAGATCTGGACTATTTCAAGGAAAGGAAACAATGTAACCGATTCAGTGCATATGGAGGGCGGCAACCCGCCATCGTAATGGATTAGTCACTTGGAGTTCTGTCAATAACTGTACGGCTATAAAATTTATTTGTATTAATTTCGACCGAATCAGTTATGATTTCTGAACTACCCAATCAAGCAGACATTGGCCCTACTGTTGTGCCCGTCTCCCCTTCTATTATTGCCACTAAACAACAAAATCCTGCTGTCATCGCTTTACTTGATTCTGCTAATACCGCGCAGCAACAAGGTGACTTTAAATCAGCACAGACCACTTTACAGCGGGCACAGCGTATTGCACCTCGAGATCCTTAAGTCTATTACAAATTGGCTGTGACGCATCGCAATTTAGAGGATTACCGGTTAGCTGAACAAGTCGCATTGAAAGGCGTTTCTATTGTGCAAGGCCAACCTACCGAGTTACGTAAGTTTTGGTTATTGATTACTGATATTCGGATGCAGTCTGGGGATATTGTTGCTACTGAGAAGGCTGAACATATCGCGGGGCAGTATTAGTTTTTTGCCTCTCAGTTTAAGTATGAGGTTTACTTTTATTTGATGCCCACTGCGTGAGGCTACAGTGAAAAAAATAGACTAAAATTTTGTTATCGACAGTTTTAGCGCGACTTTGCCAAGCCCTAATATTCTGACGGCGGGCTGCTGGTTGATGGCTGCGTTGGCAATGATGGGCTGCTTGTCATCGGTGGCGCAGCACGCTCGGTATGACCAACGCCGGTGGAATGCCGAGATAGCTGTGTCTGGAGGCATTGGTTGTAAATATCGACTGCGCCTGCTTCACAAGCAATTGCCTCACCTTCATTAGCGCTGTCAGAGCATTGATCGACAGCGGTGTCGTATTTACCGTCACAGCATTGTCTCAATGACGTTAAATCACTTAAATCTGCTTCACAAGCGTCGTTGGGCTCGACATTATATTGCTGAACTACGATATTAGGAAGGGATATTTCCTCAACCATGATAGGACGAGACGCTATAAGATCATAACGTTTCTTGATGCAAACGTTGGATTTGTCGGCTGCTTTTTCCTCGCAACTAAAATCATAGCTCTGGCCTAAGCGATAATAGCGGTCATCCTTGTCAGTGCAGTGTGCCATTGCAGTATCGTAATTGGTATCACAACAAGCTGACACTGAATCGCTTATATCTAATTTGCAAGCGTCGCTATGGGGGCCTGTTCCTATTGCTTTTAACTTCGTTAGAAGATTTTCACTTAAGCAGTTCTTAGGCGAGCCACCCGTCGTAGGTAAAAGGCAGGTATTAAACATGTTCGCTGCTGCTGCATGGCAGGCGTCTCCGACAACGGCATTAGGGCTGGTTTTGCATTGATCGAAGGCATTATCATATTTGGTCTCACAGTATTTTACAGCTTGCTCCTCTTGATAATATCCAAGCGCTTGATCGTTGGCAAGCTCTTCATATCCAAGCCGGGCAAGTTCTTTATGCACATCGCTGGCCAGTTGTTGCGAGGGTTTCTCAGGGCAAACCTCTAACTCTACGGGATTGTTGTTTTCTTCACCAAGCAGTACGCCATCACTGTTTCGGTCTTCCCCCCTAACCAGTAACGTTTTACCTATATTAATGGGATATTTGACCTGTGGTTTATTTAGTTTTTTCACTGTATTTAGAATTGTTTCATTACCGGGATTCATTAATTTTTTGCCCAAGGCGATTTCTCCCGGCGTTGCCTTGCTCAATTTGTAGTTATCCATATTTTTTAAGATGGGCATTTTCTTTTTCAGTGCCGCCAACCTACTGGGTGATGATTTGGATCCTGCGGCTCTAAGTCCTCTATTAGCGCGGCCAACGCCTGACATGCCAATGTCCACCCCGGCTAGCAGCCCGGCTTTTAAACCACCTGCTAGGCCGCCATTTTTGGCACCATTCACGGTGTCGGCCAAGCCCATAGAGACTGCTGCGATCGGGCCTAGCGGGGTCGCTCCTAGCGCTATATTACCGAGTGTCCCAAAGCCAGGTTGGATTTCGTCGAGATGTGCTGCGGTCTCGTTTAATAAGTTGCCAGGACCTGTGGCGACATTTAAGGCACTACCCAGTGCGCCGACCAAATTTCCCTCGGCGACGTTTGTCACAACGTTTACTAGATCCTTTCCGGTGTTGATTAACGTGTTGCCCGTGCTTTCAACAATATCTATAACGCCCTCTCCGATTTTCGCGAACGTGCCAAGAGGATCCTCTGCAAGATCCTTAGCAGCATTGAAAGGCGCAGCAAGAACGTCGCCGAGGGCCTCGCCGAGGGCTCCAAAAGCCTCGAAGATGAAAAGTTCAATGGCAATGTGCTGGCCCTTAAACACTATCGTGCTGTGGCCGTGTTCGGCCTGTGCCAACTGTCGCAATTCGCTAGGGCCAAGTGGCGCTGTATTTCGAATGCCGCGCAGGAATATATCACCCTCTTCGCCGGCAGCATCAACAGGCCCGAGACTAGCGTCAAGGTGGTGTGCCCATTCGTGCATGATCACCTCAGATAAGACGGCACTGTCATCACGGATCTGCTCATCGAGTAGAATCAGGCCGCCATCTTGCGCAGCGTAGGCGCCGCGGGCACCGCCGAGTAAGCCAGTGGGTACAAACACCATTGTGCGGGCAACGGGCAACTGACCCAAGGCTGCTTTTTGTGTGAGTTCCAGTGCCACCTGTGCATCAAGTTTTGCGCCGAAGCTTTGCTGCAGTACTTGTGTGAAGGCACGTGGGTTGGCTGTAGCAAAGTCGCTAATACGTTTGCTTGCCTTTGAAGTGGCAAGCTCTATCTGGGATGGCGCGGCTGAAGCGTCCGTGTTGACTTGAGCTTGGGTCAATGGCGTTGAAAAATTCAGCAGCCCTGAACCGGACAGTACAATAAGTATCATCAAGCTGATAGCAAACCAAGTATTAATAGCGGTCGAGGTATTGTTCATCTGATTATTCACCTGCATTCTCAATGCCCTCCCTTGTTGGTATTACCAGGGTAACTAGTATGAAGGTCAAAAAGAAGCGCCAATGCAAGGGTATATTCCACCCCTGCCGGTTCGAAGTAAGTTGAAATAAAGGCCGTTGGCAGATTGATCGGGTCAATAAAAATAACGTTCTGGTTTATGACCATATACGGTGTCATAGCGCTGCGAATCGTCGGCGATAGTATGAATAATTCCTCAGCGGATTGTGGGTTATCGGTCGGTAATAGCACTTTAAGTTGATCTGGGGTGTTGGCCGCTAATGCCCCTTGCAGTGTTTCGATTCCATTGGCGTAATTAACAGGCGCCGAAATGGAGCGGGCATCATTGACCCATTGGAGTAAAGCAAAAATTCTGTTTTCTGCAATCGAAATGCTTTGTTGTTCTACTTCTGCATCGATGCTTAGCCCTATTGTCGCGCGATTAAAGGGAGGGTATCGATCTTCAAAGCTATTGGTGAAGCCTTGTGCTCCATTAACAATGTTGACTTCAAATAGTCTGCCTGCTTCGCTCCCGGGTGGAGTGTCGCTGGCGAGAGAATCGCGATTTTCGATAAAGGCACGACCGGTGACCGGCCACGCTTTGGTCAATTTGAATACGCTTGTTGACGCGCTATCGTTGGCTGTTCCCATCTCCCATTGCGTCATCAGTGCAAGATCAAAATACGGGTTATAGTAGGCCACGATTGGGCTATCACTCAGCCCATGTCCAAATACAGGAAATGAGCCTGCTAGAAGGTATGACCAAATATAGGGATAAGATTGTGAGATTTCACTATTTTGCAGTCCAGCGAGTGCGCCCGGTGTGACCTGTTGAAATTGGCTCATCTTGCTAATTTCGGGGGCGATGACCGAATGGATCCGAAAGTGATCCGCGGTGGCCTCAAGCAAAATCAGTTGGGCTTTTTGCAAAGCTTGTGCATTTAAAGGGCTGGCTATTTTTTTTTGCTCCCAGCCGTCCTGCGCCAGCGATAAGCGTTGATTTATTTCGGTTAATTCGGGCGCGGGCATGGGGGATGCAGTTTCAGGGTTAAGTAACGTGACAATGACGTAAACAATAACGGCAGCGACATACAGCCCAAAGAGAGTATATAGGATGCGCAATAAAGGTTTGAGTCGTGATGAAACCGCAGCTAATGTCATGTCGTTAAGCCCTAGGAGGTGATTAACTCTGAACTAGGCTTAATGAATATAAGCCCAAGAGACAATATGCGGACAGAGATGTGTTTTCTGGTTTAAATCACCGATTGGCATTACCCGCCAATCGGTGATGTGAGCTATTTGTTTATTTCGGCTGTTCGCAATTAGCGACACAACGGGTTTCAGACGTTACGACACCGCCGCAAATGGAGTAGCAGCCATTAAATTTGGTTTTACAGTTGCTAGCCGTTGAGCATTCAGCTTGCTGACACCATGCTACATAACAGCCGCTTCCACCGGCATTAACACAGTTGTCGTAAGTGCGCTGCTCGCGGACTTGGCAAGCATCAAATTTGTTCTGGCTTCTCATCGTACAATTATCCAAACGCATTTGGGATATTTGCTCGCATTGAGACTCTGTCATCGTACACTGGAAAAGACAAGATTTGGCTTCTGCACCTTTGGGCGGCACATAAGAGTGGAATGTGTCGTATTGGGGTACTGCAGTACAACCTAGAAGAAATAATGTTGACAACATTGCAATGAAAAAATACATTTTTGATTTGTTCACTATAGAAACCTTTATACTGTAGGGTTATAAGATGATGGCAACTTTTAACTGCCTTGTTTTTGCTTAGCAACCTTATCATATAATAGTCATTGCCAGATGAAAAGGATCCTCGCGGGTTAATACGTTGCCTGATGTTGAGGGCTTATTAAGCCCTTAATTTGATTCCGCTGCCGCGGGGGCGTTCATTTATTTTATTCGTAGCACCCATGCTACTCACCCTTCGGGGTTTAAATTCGTTCCCTACGAATCTGTGCGTGACCAAAATAAACAGAACCAAACAAAAGGCCAGCCCATGCTTACCATAAGGGTTCACTCACTTTTCAATCTATTTGAGATACGACGAAAACTTCCTTCGGTCAAACACTCGTCGTATTGTTCTCAAATAGCTTTCAAAGCTCGACTTCGCACAAGGGTGCGCATCAGGGTTCTTTCCAAAGTTCAAAGGTTAGATCTTGATCCCCATTTTTAATTTACAATCTCTTTTGCTACAAATTCGTCTGGTTAGATTTATATTTAGACTTCTTGTATTTAATCGGGGCAATATTGCATCCATATACATCCCGTTATGGATTGCAGGATAGTGCCCATGAAAAGGGAGCTCAAAAACATCGTATTACTTTCGATATGATTGATCGAAGTAAAGGTTCTGCTGTTGGCTACATTGCAAAATACATTTCAAAAAATATTGATGGTGCACATATTGAAAAAGATTTGGATGGTGATGCAAAATCATCCGCTTTAAGAGTAGAAGCTTGGGTCTCAACATTTGACATACGTCAGTTTCAAATGTTTGACTGCCCACCCGTTACTATTTAGCGTGAATTGAGAAGGCTAGATGGTGCTCCAGAAGGAATACTTCAACACACTTTTAATGCTGCTGATTCAGGGAACTGGGCCTTATTCATTGAAACGTTAGGTGGTATAGAACAAGACAAGAAAAACTTACCCATAAAAGTGCTTAAAGTCTGGTCAGATGAGGAGGGAAAATACGGTGACCCGAAAGATGAAAGCATACAAGGTATTACAGACGGAATTCAGGACGCGATCTCTAGAGCTAAGATCTGGACTATTTCAAGGAAAGGAAACAATGTAACCGATTCAGTGCGTCTGGAGGGCCGCGGCCCTCCATCGTAATGGATTGGTCACTTGGAGTTCTGTCAATAACTGTACAGCTATAAAATTTATTTGTATTAATTTTGACTAAACCCAACATATTTAAGAGCAAGATTTATGTATAGCCTGACAGGCAGCTTAGTGCAAAAAGCGGTCATTCGTTTATGGTCTGCGTTCAACATCTCAAGTCCGCACTTGTAACTGAATAACCTGCCAATCACTAGTTGTTAATTTCAATAATGTTGAATTTGTAAATGACAGGCACAAAAAAGC
>JBLIIN010000004.1:0-25531 GCA_047635075.1 Methylophagaceae bacterium
TGCAACTGTTTTAAAAAAACCAACGCCATAGAGTGGGTTTCCATCACGAATCAACTGTTCGGTATAACGCCTACGTGAACGAGCATGACGTTGATGCCAGATCTTTTCATAACAAATATAGACGTCGGCGTCATCGAGGTCAATGATGCAACGGACTATCTTATCTTCTAACAAAAAAAGTTCTTCACTTAGTCCTTGTTTGACGCCCCGCCATTCACTGCTGTAATTATCTTTTGTAAGCGATGTATTGATTTTTTCTTCAACCTTATAACGATACCAAACACAACTTTTACCGGTCAATGGAGAGACAATTAGGGGGCTTTCCATTAATTTTGCAATGCCTGATAATTCGACATAACCTTGTGAAGCACTTCGAATTTTTGCTGTGGGTACATTTGCAATTTTCTTAGCTTGATGGAGGCGCCGAGACATCCGAGAAAAAGCGTTAACAGTGCATACCATCAAAAATGACATCAATGCCCAAAATAACCCTTCGGGAAGATTTGTAATATTACCGGCTAAGACAGTAACGATGTGGCTGAACATTGTTTTATTATTCGAATAATTGCTTGATATTCACATCGGTCAACTCGTGTTTTGCAAATTCCAGTAAACGATATGCTTTGAAGTTCAAAAAATGAGCAATAATCAAATCTGGAAGCTGTTCAATCCGAACGTTATTCATGTTGACACTTTCATTATAAAATTCACGATGATCCGCAATGGTATTTTCTAATCCATTAATGCGTGCTTGGAAGTGTTGAAAAGTCTCATCAGCTTTATGATCTCGGTAGGCTTCAGTCACTGCAAACAAGCCACCCAATCCTAACTGTAAAGCTCCTTCTGCTTGACCCAAAGCAGAAATATCACCCTGTTGTTGTGCCCTGGACACTGATTGCCTTGCCACTATCACTTTTTCGAGTGTTTTCTGCTCAAATTGCACATATTGCTTACAGGTCTCAATCAGTTTTGGCCGTTCGTCATGACGCTGTTTTAGTAAAACATCAATATTAGTCCAAGCTTTGCTGATATTACGTTTCAGGGACACTAGATTAGTATATATAACAATGAGATAAATGATAACTATTGCTAAAATACCCCAGCCAATAAAATCACTGACCATCATCTCGTTCATCCATTATTTTGCATTATCCCAAACACCAGAAGTTTCCCCCTCCTGCTCGGTCCATACCCGTTCACCAATAATTTTAAATTGGGCGACAGACATCGCACCGCGTTTTTTATTCTTGCCTTCAGCTTTGGCCTTGAATGCCTTTCCAACTTCATCTGCACTGGCTTCGTACATTTCTACCGGTAAATAATTATCATCAAATAGCACCATCACTACTCGATCCCAACGTCCATCTGGGTTCAGCTGGCCTATACGAGGACTTGAGTGGCTATCCTCAAAAATAACACGGCCTTTGATTAAGACTTTTAAGTCCTTTCGATCTGCGTTGCCTGTGGCGTCATAACCCAAAGTCATATCATCACTGAGTGTCAGGTTTAATACTTTTGCAACATCAAAACGGGCAATTTCACCGGTGATAGGCAAGGTATTTCCCGTTGTTTGACGATAACGAGCAGCAAGCTGACGCGTCTGTTGCATCAACAATTCAATAGAGTAAAGGTTCTGGCCATTTGTAATGGGATTATCAGCCATTGAGCATTGTTTTCATTACTGAATCCATAATTTCATAGTTTTAAAAATAACCACCTCATCTAAATTTAGCAAGTCCTAAAAAAAACGATCTACACAATGTCACTAGTGTAGACCGTTTTATCAAGTTAACAGTGCGTAAAGTTATTTAGCCAACGCTTTTTCGTAATATTTATGAACCAGTTTGTCTTGGTTTTCTAATAAGTAATCAATACTTGGTTCAAAGTTCATCGCTTTTTCAAGCGCTTTGCACGTTGCTTCACGATGAATATTGAATAAAGCTTCGTGATCTAAGTCTTCAACTGAAGTAATTTGAGGGTTTAACCATACTGAAACGATAATACCTAACTCATTCGCTCTTTCTTTAGGGATCGTACCGTTTCGGACCGCATCTAAAACACCGTTAGCAATTGCGCCTTGAACCGTACCCATCAAGATAGTGGTGTAATCATTACTTTTAACCGTGACTTTACTGACCATTAATGTAGCTGGACGTACCATCACATCGGTGTTCATTAGAGCTAAAACACGTGAGTGGCCTTTAACTTGGTCGCCGAGTAGATTAGCAAAAGCAGTTCCAAAAGGACCATCTAATTCACCAATCATGACTTCAGGTTCAGCAGCAGTAAAGGGTGGACCACCGGCTAGTAAACATTCTCCGGTTCGCATTACAATTTTTTCACTCATGAATTTCTCCGTTTGTTAGCTAATAAAAGCCCAGCCTATTGCTGAACAGTGTAGCAATTATCCTTGTCTGCTTGCTTTGTCGCAAGGACTGTTTTATTTATCAAAATGCAGGTCATTGAAACCTAAGTGAAGCAATCCAAAATTTGCTCATAGAATAGGGTGAGCGAATTATTCTATCGCTGCTGTTACTGACCTGAGTGTGTGCGGAAAGTGACTTTCAAAGTGAAAGTGAAGCGATACTATAGTAAATAAAGGCACTGGCTATCAGTGCGTGATAAGCTATTTTAGACACAGTGAAACTCAATCTGTTGGGTTATCATTTTAGTCCTAGCTTAAGTTAATGACAGTGGAGACTAACCGCCAGATTCCGCATATTTATTCTCAGTTTGTCATACCTTGTGATTACGACTAATATTAAATCAAATACAGTTAGGTAATTTATGACAGACATATCCTCTCATTATGCTCGTATTGGTGGTGAATCTGCGGTTAGGCAGCTCGCTACAACCTTTTACCGTATCATGTCAGAAACACCCCAAACCAAAAGGGTTCGCGACATGCATCCGACGGATATTGCCAATAGTGAAGAAAAGCTTTATCTTTTTTTAACTGGATGGTTAGGCGGCCCGGAACTCTACATCGAGAAATATGGCCATCCACGTTTGCGCCAGCGTCACATGCCCTTCTCTATCGGCTTAGAAGAACGTGACCAATGGTTGTATTGTATGGCGCATGCGTTAGCAACCCTAGATCTTGACGATCTACTTGCCGAACAATTAATGGCTTCCTTTGCTAAAACAGCTGATTTTATGAGAAATAAAGATGAAGCAAAAACGACTCCGTAATTAAGGGAAGGTTAAATAAAGATGAATATTGGCGCATTGATTATCGGCGATGAATTGCTATCAGGTAAACGGCAGGATCAACATTTTCAACACCTACAGTCAGTTTTAGCACAACGAGGATTAGAGTTGAGTTGGACTATTATCGTTGGGGATGAAGCAGAGCAATTAGAGCAGTTTTTAAGTTTTAGCCTCAACACAAATGATTTAGTTTTCAGTTTTGGAGGCATTGGTGCAACGCCGGATGACAGAACTAGGCAAACAGTCGCTAAAGTAGCCAATGTTGATTTATACCCGCATCCAGATGCTGTTGCTGAAATTGAAGCACAATATGGATTGGAAGCTTACCCAAACCGAATTCTAATGGGTTATTTGCCAGTAGGAAGCCGTATTATCCCAAACTCCATTGTCCGCGTACCAGGCTTTTCATTTAATCATCATCACTTCATGCCCGGATTTCCCGCGATGTCTTGGCCAATGATTGAATGGGTATTAGATAACCTGTATCCAGAGTTGCGGGACTTGTCTCCTCAAGATGAGCAAATTATTTATGTTACCCACGGGCGAGAGTCTGATTTGCTCCCTGTGATGATTAAGATTGTTGAAGACTATCCCACATTACGCTTTTCTAGTTTACCGCACTTAGGTGAGGAGCCGCATATCGAACTCAGTCTTCGAGGCTATACGGAACAAATTGATGAAGCAATGGATTTGCTTAAAAGTGCAATTGAACAGGCTCATTTGACATGGTCTCATCAGCTCGACAAATAATAAAACCACAATGGTAATGTACCCAAACTAAGTAATGTTGTTATGGTTACTGCCGCCGCATAAAGCTCTGTATCTAACTGGTAACGTTCACTAATGACGACACCAAATACCATTGTTGGCATGGCCGCAACAATGACGACCTGCTGGATTAAACTAGGCGGTAGACTCAATAAATGACTCAGCAACAATACGACTAGGGGTATCAATAGCAAAGACGTAATAACAACAGGAAGTAACAATGGCATAAACCGAAAATGCAAACTCTGCCAACGAATACTCATCCCCAATACAATGAGCATCAGCGGCACAACACCGCCCGCTAATGTCGATAACACGGTATGAATGAAAAGGGGTTGAACAAGTCCACTGACGTTAAGTGAGACGCCGATGGCAACAGCCCACAACGGAGGCACTTTCGATAACTCTTTTAAGGGGTGCACATCGGTCTGGCTATCGCCATAGTAACGCGCAATTAACATCCCAAAAGACAATAAAATAGGTGTGCACGCAAACAAATCATATTGTAAAACAGTGGCACGAGTGGCTGGCCCCATCACTTGATTCAAAACAGGTAAACCTAAATAAGTCGCATTGGGAAAAGCTGATGCTAGTAGTAAAACCCCTTTTTGTCTCGGTGAACAATCAACATATCGTAAAATAAACCAAACAAACGCTAAGCCACTGGCAACCCCACAGGCTGCTAAGAATGAAATAAATAATGAAGACTGATCTAAAGGGGCCCGCCAGATAACATCTAAGACCAGTGCGGGTAATAACAAATAGAAAACCAAATCAGTTAATGCACGGCGATGTGCCAGTGGTGAAATATGTGCCGGTGCATACTTCCCCCAGGCAGTGCCGCAGGCAATCAATAAAGACATTTGGAGTAAAGCAACTAACATTAGCGGAACATCACACAGAAAATAAACAATAATCCTATCAACATCACTACAAAACACATAATGTTATTTCAGCTTTAATTAAACATAGCGTGATTTGCTTAAAAGTTTATCCGATAAACTTGAGATACAATAACGAAGTTTTTCATCATCGCTGATAATACAAATACCGCTTACTCTTCTTCCATAACGTAACAAATAGGCCAAGGAATGAATCATGTCATTGTCTAAACAATTACTGCTGCTACTGAGTTTTGTCTTCTTTATCATATTTTCGGCCAGTTTAATATTGAGCATCAACAATATTAAAAGTTATTTAGAAGTTGAATCACAATTCCATGTCAAAGACACCGCGACTTCATTAGGGTTATCTCTTAGCCCACACATGGAAAATGAACAGGATCCTATTCTAGAAACGATGATCACGGCTATTTTCAATACAGGCTATTACCGAGAAATACGTTTAGTCAATATTGAAAATCAACAGCTCGTAAAGCTGACTAATCCTAAAACAGTCTCAGGAGTACCGCAGTGGTTTATTGATTTAGTCCCGATGCAACTTGCAACAGCCGTCTCTGAAATTAGCTCCGGCTGGCAGATGACCGGTAAGCTTTACGTCACAACAAATCCCTCCTATGGTTACTTAAAATTATATCAACAAGCAAAGTCAACTTTAGTAGTTTCAGGCCTAATTTTTCTCGCCGCTATTATTCTGCTGATCACTGTTTTACGCTTCACTCTCAAACCTTTAAAAGATATTGCCCAACAAGCAGAACAAATTTCTGCAGGCCACTTTACATCGATTACTAAACTACCTTGGACCCACGAAGTTAAAAACGTTGCGATATCAATGAATAGTATGTCGGCCAAAATTAGACAAATGATTAGTCGCCTCAACCAACGCCTTGAAATTGTCAGCGAAAGTTTGAAACAAGACCCTTTAACCCAGTTACTTAACCAATCCACTTTTGAAGTCAGTCTAAAACAAGCCTTGTCTGGCAATAGAGGAGAAGGATATGCCGCGTTAATTAAGTTTGATGATTTGGGCTTTTTAAGCAAAAACAAAGGCAACGAAGCAGCCAATAATTTACTCCGCGAATTTGCCTCAATTTTAAGGTCAACAGAACAATTTAACACCACTGCCTATCGATTACAGGGTTCGGAGTTTGCGCTATTGTTCCCAGGCTTCAGCCATAAAGAAATGCTGCGACTTATCCAGCAACTTAAATACGATATTAATGTACTAGGCAAATCATATCTGCAACAAGATCTTACTCATATTGGTGTCATTCGCTATGAACGTAGCAGTGATTTCAACAAGCTTTATCCTGGCATGGTGGAGGCGTACGAACAGGCTAAAAATATTGGCAATAACGCTTATTACATTAAAGAAGATCTTGCTAGCGCCATGAGTGATGTCGAATGGAAAACGTTAATAATCAGTGCCATTAACAATGATGGCCCCATCCCTGAGATTACTTTTACAGCAGAAGCCCTAGATTATAGGGAAGTTCCTAGTCCAAGAGTAATGGAAGAGGCCTTCACAAAAGTGAGAGACAATAACGGTAACGTGCTCTCCATAGGGACTTTTTTCTCAATGGCACAAGAATTCCAACTTGTCGAGGCGTTAGATCAATCGATTGTCAACAAAGTCATTACACTGATGGAAAAAACAGCCAAAGTCTCCCCCGTCACGATTAATCTCACTATGGACTCTATAAGTTCTCATGCTTTTAACTTGTGGCTAAAAGACCGGTTGGGTAAAACAAAAATTAATCTAAAGCTGCTGAGTTTTAGCGTAACTGCTTATTCTGCAACCAAAGATATAACGGCCTTTTCTAGTTTTGCACGCTTTATTAATGCATCAGGTGCCACGGTTTTACTCAAACGTTATTCCCCCGATATTATAGATATCGAGCAGCTAAAATCACTCAACATCAACTATCTGAGACTAGCACGAGATTTAACTACGAATATTGCAGATAATCCAAATAAGGTTCAATTCTTAGATCTTATTGGCGAAGTCGCTACTTTATTAGACATAAAAGTACTGGCCGAGGGCGTTACATCAGAATCAGATCTGAGCATTGTTAAAGCCAAATCTATCCATGGTATTAGTCGTTAACGGATAACAACACAATGTTGTTGAAGAAAAAAATTAAGCATTTGGGATGTGCCTTGCTCCTAGGATTAGCTTTGCCTTTGTCGGTTCTTTCTGAACGTGGCATCACCGAGAAACGTCTCGATGCTATAGAGCAACAATACAATAAATTTGCTCGACAACGTGTAAGGGCATGGCAACAACTAATCCAAGATAATATTGATGCTACGGAACAAGAAAAACTGCATCGTGTTAATACTTTTTTTAATGCCAACATCCAGTTTTTTGACGATCAAGTCCTATGGGATAAAAAAGATTATTGGGCAACACCCATCGAAACATTGTCTATGGGAGGGGGCGATTGTGAAGATTATGCCATTGCAAAATACTTTACATTAAAACAACTAGGTGTCGATGAAAACAAGCTTAGATTAACCTATGTCAAAGCAATTGAACTAAATCAAGCCCACATGGTACTGACTTATTTCAAAAATAAGCGAGCGATTCCATTAGTGTTGGATAATCTAATAATAGAGATTAAGTATGCTACGCAAAGGACTGATTTAATTCCTGTTTATAGCTTTAACGGTGCGGGGCTGTGGTTGACAAAACCCAAAGAAAACAGATTTGTTTCTGATTCTGCCGGCTTAAGTTTATGGCAAAGCCTCATTCTCAAAATTGATAAGGGTCAATGACAGATAATTAACTGTCTTTGATAACCATACTGCGATCCATAAATAGCTCAGCAATACTTTCATGAATCGATAATAAAGCTGGAATAACAAGTAATACCAAAACAGTCGCAAACATTAAACCAAATGAAATGGAGACGGCCATCGGAATCAAAAACTGGGCTTGTCGTGATGTTTCAAATAATAAGGGCGTTAAACCACCAATCGTGGTCAAAGAGGTTAATAAAACAGCTCTTAATCGATGGGTGGCTGCATTAATAATAGCCTCTGTTGTCTCGATACCTTTTTCTCGTTGCTGCTTGAAGAAAGTCACTAGAATAATTGAGTCATTAACCACAATGCCCGATAAACCGAAAATACCAAATAGCGAAAGAATAGTCAGATCTACCCCCATAGCAGCATGACCAAATAAAGCACCGATCAATCCAAATGGAATCGCCGCCATCACGACCAAAGGCCATCCATAAGAGGAGAAAACCCAAGCTAAAATCAGATAAATTAACACCATCGCTAACAGCAGGCCTTGCTTCATTTCACTAATTGTTTCAGCTTGGTCCTCTGCCCTTCCTTCAAAGCCTGCTTTGACACCATAACGTCGAGACAATTCAGGTAATAAACTTTCTTTCAATTCAGCAATAATACTATTAGCATTATTAAGTTTTGTATCTATGTTTGCTGTAATGTGGATTGCTAATTGGCTGTCAGTATGACGTAATATATTAAAGCCGCGACGTGCTTCAAATTCAACCACCGAGGATAATGGCACACTGCCTCCTTGAGGTAGTCGAACCATGAAATTTTCTAGCGTTGCTAAGGTATTTCGTTCACTATCGGGTAGCATCACACGAACTTCAACTTCATCGCCGCCATCTTGGAAAATCTGTACTAAACGGCCATCGAAAGCTGCACGTAATTGTTGCCCAACATTATTTACCGTTAGGCCCAGCACTTCGCCTTGTCCTTTGATTTCATATATTAATTGCTCTTGGCCATAGGGCATATCGTCTTCAATAGCATTAATTCCAGGCAATTGTTTCAACACCTCGGCAACATCTTGCCCCGCTTGTTTCAAAATATCAGCTGGAGCTCCTGTTAAGCGAATATCAATATCATTACCTGGTGGCCCAGCTCTAGACTCTGATAAGGTGAATGTTTCAATACCGGCGGGTAATGTGATCCGGGCTTCCCATTCACGCATAAAAGTTTTATTCCTCACATCACGCGCATCGGGTGAGGTCATCTCAACTTGAATTGAACCAAAGCGGTCTGCAGTTTGAGCTGAAGCCCGCCCTGCCTTGCTAGCACTGCCTAATCGCGTTACATCCAAGACAATTAAATCACCACCCAGAGCGGCCTCTGTTTCATCCAATGTCCTGTTTAATTCTTCTAAAAATTCGGCAACAACATCTGATGGTGTGCCTGCAGTGAAACGAGCATTGGCATAAATCTTAGGCCCTTCCGGTGATGGGAAAAAAGTAAACAGGATTCTTCCACCGGCTAACAAACCAAAACAGACAATTAATAGACTTAAGGTTATTGCAATGGTGACATAACGATATTCCACTGCTTTTGTTACTAGAGGCCTAAACAATTCATCCCGTACATAATTGAATCTTGCATCCAACCATTGACGTCGCGGTGGGGGTTTTTGGTGATGAATATTGTGGAAGGCATGGCGTAGATGTCCAGGCAGAATCAAAAAGCTCTCAAACAAAGAAGCAATGATGACACAGACAATAACAAAGGGAATATCGAATAAGATATTACCAATCGTGCCACCAATCAGCATTAAAGGTAAAAAGGAAGCAATCGTCGTTAACGATGAGGCAATAACTGGTGCTAACATTCGCCGTGCCCCCCCCTCTGCCGCTGTTAATGGTCCTTCACCCATCTGATAATGTGCTAAACCATCTTCGCCGACTACGATCGCATCATCAACGATAATTCCCAATGCCATGATCAGGCCAAATAAGCTGATCATGTTAATCGTGCCGCCAAACACGTACATCACAAACAATGTCGCCATGAAAGAAACAGGAATTCCAACCGCCACCCAAATTGCTACCCGACCATGTAGAAATAAGAACAAAATACCAATCACCAACACTAAGCCACCTAGGCCATTGGTCAACAGTAGGTTCATCCGCTCTGCGATTAATTCCCAGCTTGCGTCATAAACCTTTAAGTTCACGCCCCGCGGTAAGTTAGGCCTTGTTTCTTCAACCCATTGTTCTAGAATCTCAGCTGATTTTAATGAATCTGCACTTTCCGTTCTTTGCAAGTGGATCTCTACAGCTGGTTTGTCTTCATAAAATAAACTGACTTGATTGCGCATCGGCCGGCGCTCAATGACTGCCACATCATCGAGTAGCACCAAACGACCTGAATAATCTATTTTTAAAGGCAGTTGAGCAAAAGATTCTGCATCACGACGTTGATCTAAGCTACGCAATAACCTCGCTGTATCGGCATTACCCACCTCGCCAGCAGGTAAGTCACTACTTAACTCAGCAATACGATCGCCCACATCATTCAAGTCTAAACCTAGTGATTCCAGTTTTTGAGTCGATAACTGAATCGCCATCTCTTCTTCGGGTAAACCCGTTATAGTAATTCGAGAGATACCACGATCTAATAATTCACGCTCTGCTTCGTGAACGAAATAGCGTAATTCATCTAAATCACCTTCCGTCGTAATTAATAAACGGGCGATGGGCTCGTAAGCAGTGACCAAACTAACTTTGGGGATTTCTGCATCGCTGGGCAAGTTTCGTAATTGAGAAACCTCCTCCTTAACTCGATCTAAGGCAGTTCCCATTTCAGAACCTTCTTCAAACTCTAACGCAACTACAGCGCTACCGAATGATGACGTTGAAGTCATTTTCTTAACAAAATCAACGCTGCGTAACTCTTGTTCTAAGCGTGATGAAATAGCATTTTCGACATCTTCAGCACTCGCGCCACGCCAATCGACTCGGACTGTAATTGTATCTAATACAAAATTAGGAAAAAACTGGGTATTCAGACGCGTCAAAGACAGTAGGCCAGCAAGGATCAAAATCAGCATCAGCAGGTTAGCCGCCACCTTATGTTGTGCAAATAAGCCAATAAAGTCAGACTTATGTGTCGTCATTGAGCGCCTCTACACGTAAACCCGTAATTGCATTTGGCAGCTGTGTGCTGACGACGCGATCACCTTCAGTTAAGTCATCACTGCGAATTAATAATTGAGTCTCACCATCACTATTTTCATATTCGCCGACCCGTGAAATTTTAATGGCTTCTAAATAGCCTTCTGTAACACGGTAAACGCGGCTTAAACCATACAAGGCATTAAAAGGCATGACAATGACGTTATCTTGGGTGCCTAGAGAAAGTGATAATTCTATAAAAGTGCCTAGGGCAAGAGCAGATTGATTATCTTCAATTAAGCTAAATAACCCATCTACACCTCCACTGTCTTCACGCGTCTCACCGGATAGACGATCTAATTCAAAGGTTAATACACGATCATCAAGCAATGCTAAGGCTTTTGGCTTTTGACCCTTGGCCAAGTTATCACGGACTTGTTTGAGGTAACGCCCCGGAATTTGTGCTCGAACTTCTAAATCATCAAGGTCATAAATCGATAATAAATTATCACCCGCACGCACGCGGTCGCCCAAAGACACATCCAAATTAGCAATTCGGCCATTAAAAGGAGCTTTAATAAAAGTCCGGTCAACATCAAGTTGTGCTTGAGCTAATAAAGCCGTCGCCCGAGAGCGTCTTGCTTTTAACCCTGCCTCTCGTGCTGGGTGTTCGGAGATATCATACTCTAAGCGTTTCAATGTGACGATTTGTCGTTGTTGATTAGCGATAGCTTCGTCAAGTGATGATCGTGTGACTAACCTAGAAGCATCTAGTTTTTTCGCACGAGTGACCGCTTTTTCTGCCAAGGTTAACAAAGCCAATTCATTAGCAATTAAGTCTTTATCACGGCCCTGTCGTAAGGTTTCGCTTAAGATTAAAGCATTAATTTCTGCTAAGTCTGCTTCACGCTGATTTAATAATAAATCAGCATCACTATTATCGAGTGTAATTAACACGTCACCCACCGAAACAACAGCACCCTCCAGGATATTGACTTGAGATACATCTGCCGATAAAGCAGCATTTAATGAGGCTCTACGTGGAGTCTCAACACGACCATAAACTGTGATTTCTGGGGAAATTTTTTCTAGTTGAACTGAAACAGTATTGACTCGCCAAATCTTCTCAGAAGCATTTAGACTTTTCTTTTCTGGCTTTGAGGCGCTAAGCGCCACAAAAATTACAATCGCAATCGACAATAAAGCGACAGGCAAAAAAACACGTTTTAACAACTGCTTCTCCTAAAGACACAATCACGAACAGCTTAAATACTACTGCAAATAAGACAACATGGCGTGGTTATTACATAATTTTACAGTTGCCGGTTATTATAAATCACAGGCAATGACATCATCGGCAGCGAGACACTCACAGAAAAGTCATAACTATAATGTCTTTGCCAAGGCAATTCGCTCTAAAACTGATTTTGGCAATATCGGCATAGCCTCTATTTTATTAAGACGTATTAACAATCCACATTGATTCGCTATTTGAATACTTAAGCCAGGCCTCGCATTCATCTCTAGCATCAATGGTCCATGCTTGCGATCTAAGATGATATCTACACCGATGTAACCCATTCCTACTAGATCGTCACATTGGGCTGTTAATTCTAAGATTAAGTTCCAGCCTGGGATTTGAACATCATTGATGGCATGACCGGTATCAGGATGATGTGAGATAGAATGTTCATGCATCACTCCGTTTAATGTTTTGCCCGTTTTCAAATCAATACCTACTCCAATGGCCCCTTGATGTAAGTTGGCTTTACCCTCTGATTCATGTGTTGGTAAACGCAACATTGACATAACGGGTATGCCTTTAAACACAATCGTTCTAATATCAGGAACGCCTTGATAACTAATATCAGAAAAGACAGGGTCAAACTGCACCCGTTGCTCGATAAGTGCAGTATCTGGTAGCCCTCCCAAACTATACATACCGCTCAAAATATTAGAGATGTGGTGAAAAATATCTTGTTCGGAAACGATCTGGCCACTACTCTTTCTATAGCCCTGCTGTGTCGCGCTTATAATGATTAAAATACCCTCACCACCACTGCCGTGAGCAGGCTTAATAACAAAATCACCATAAGCATCTAAATGCTTAACTAAGTCGGGGATATCTTTTTCTATTTTGACCACGCCGTATAGTGTCGGCACTGCTAAACCGGCTTGTTCCGCGAGTCGCTTAGTTTTTAGCTTATCATCAACTAAAGGATACTGAGCGCGCGGGTTATATTGAGCAATAAAATCACCATTACGCTTATTCATCCCAAGCACACCCAACCGCTCTAAACGGCGCCAAGGTAATTTGGCATCGAAATTATTCAACGTCTGATAATACTTATCTTTTTGCTTGAGGAGTGATGCCCAAATAGTCTCCGTATTAATAGTCATAATTCACAATGCTATTGCCGCCATGTTTCACGAAACCGCCAAAGTTCAGTTAAACGGTAGCCTGTATAACGGCCTAGTAATAATGTGAATGCTAAGATAATCAACAGCAATTCTGGGAACACAAAAATCAGATGATTTAAGATTCCATCACTCATGACTAAAAAGCCTATTGACGCAACAAATAAGCTGCCGACACCTTGCATAAGAGCTTCAGATGGCCCTTTCTCCTCCCATATTAACGACATTCTTTCTATTGTCATGGCTAAAATCACCATTGGAAACAAGGCAACAGACAGCCCATGACTAAAACCAAGTTTATAACTTATCACCGTCATAACCGTCATTAAGATGATGACAATAATAAGCACAGCTGCCAGTCTGGGTACTAACAATAGTTTCAAATATTCAAGATAAAACCGAATTGCCAAACCTAATGCGACAATAAGGCTAAATAAAACAATGCCCCAAATTAATTCTGTCTCTCTAAATGCCAAGGCAATCAAAATTGGCATAAAGGTACCGAATGTTTTAATACCGATTATGTTTCGTAGTAATACAATCAGAAATGCACCAAGGGGTACCATCAGAAGAATACGATATACATTCTGGGTTTGAACGGGCAAGCTATAGAGTGAAAACTCCATCGCGCGCGAGTCAAGTTTGCGAGCACGTTGTTCTGCTAACAATATAGGCTCTTGCGTATGACGACTCACTGAAAAATCTATACTCGTTTGCACACCACCAACAACATCAAGCAAGGGGGTTTGGCCTGTTTTCCATATTAAAGCATTATTAGGTAACTTGGACAGTCCATTGTTTGGGTTAAAAGATAGCCAGCGCTCTCCGTCGTGAACTTGCAGCCAAGCTTCCAGTTTTCCGTGGCGACTCCCATCGTGGAGTAATAAAATATGTGCCACTCTAGTGGGAATACGTGCGCCCGCCAAGACACTCCTTAAGAGGGTGACTCGTGCTTCATCTGTTTTAAGGTTACGCAATAAAACCTGAACATTTTCATCGGGTTCCTCAGCATTAAAACGCAGTAATAATTCACGAGTGAATGTTTTTATATCTGCTGATTTTTGGCGAACCTCATCTAATAGAGCATCAACGATGGTAGCGGTGGCCTCGGAATAGCCTGGTACTTTTGGAAAGTAAACGACTTCTGATTGCAGGTTAGTTATTGTCGGTTGGATCTCTGATATTTGATTGTCATCACGCGCTAAGTGTAATTGATAGTAAAGGACTTGTTCTCCTCTGGCCCGGCGCACGGCCCATTCTGCAATTCGGTTGTCATCTGCAAGTTCAAATGCCAAGCCATATTTTCCGGACACATAGTTTTCATCAGCAACGACAAAACCTTCTGGTGAACTAGGTAAGGCAAAACGAACTTTGACCGGGCCTTCGTTAGGTCGAAAAGCAACACGTGCCTCGACACTCCAGACTTCGACATCATCACTGGGTAGTAAAGGTAAGCCGAGCGTATGTACTTTATAAAAAACCAAAGTCGAGGCAAAAAAAACTAGCGCCAACGCTAAGAGCTTGACATGCAAATCTTTCAAATCGTTCTCTCGTGTTTATTGCTTTCCATTTTCAAAGAGTGTCTCACAGCGCCGCATATCAATGGGTAAAATAAAGGTTGTTGAAGCATCAACAATAATACCTTGTTTTAATACCCCCCTGCCTAGTAACACGGCGTAATTAAAATGACTTCGGTCAACTAAGCTAAATTCACCATGATAGACATCCCCATTTAAACAAAAATGTAGTTCAACGACGGGCCTTATTGCAGCATCATTGTGATGTGATTTTATTTTAACCGTGCGTTTAACCAACAGCTCAACTGGTTTTAAAGTCGCATTATCTTTTTTGTCTTCGGTATGAAAGCTAACCCAATCATGACCATCACGCTTAAAGTAGTGAATATCAAGTGCATGTAAAGAAGAGGTTTTCGCTCCGGTATCTAATTTTGCCCTAAGTTCGGCTTGCCATGGTTGCAACAGGATAGATTCGAGCCAGCCAGCAATAACAGGCTCATTTTGATTCGCTTTTGTTACTGATTGAGCAGCAATAGGCGCCATGAAAAAAAATATGGCTACCAGCGGCCAACAAGCTTTGATCTGCATCATTTTACTTATCCTCAACTGTGCCTGTAATAACGTTTAAGCCTCGGTCACAATAGCGACTCTAACAGCATCTAATACTAACTGACCCGATGCCAAAGCCTCTGCTAAAACAGCTTGCGCCTCTTTTAAATGCGTCAACTCTTCCGGTCGAATCGCTTTATTGACCTCAGCTAAACGTTGTAGCCGTTCTTGTTCTGGCAACATGGCAGCGTGCATGTCTTCAATAGCCGTATCAATGATCATTTTTTGATGTGCTTCAGCCACTTTTTGGGCTTCTAAAACCAACTGAGTAATCATTGGCCGAGCTTGTTTAACCAATTCTTGTTTCGTTATCCTGGGAATTCGACCGACGACACTATTAAATGTTTCTTCATCTAAGATTCTATTCAGATCACGCCCTTTATCATCAACAACCACTCGCAAATAGGAATGAGATAAAAAGCGACCCACTTGTAACGATCTAGGCGCAGGCACACTGATCTTGAAAATAGATTCTAGTAATAAAGTTCCGGCCGCCAGTCCATCATAAGCCAAAGTACAAAATGCCGTATTACCAAAGTCGCTTCGGGTGATCATATCTAAAGATCCCAATACCATTGGATGTTCCCAGCTCAGAAATGCCATGTCTTCACGATGCAAGGCACGGTGACGTTTATAAGTAGCTGTCATACCATCTTCAGGTAAACTTGGAAAATGGTTTTCTAGCATTTCAGCGCCGTGGTTCAATATGATGCTATCCGCACTATGCGTTTGTAGCTCAACCCCATATTCATCAAATACTTTCTCCATAAAGTGGGCAAGTTGATGGCTTTGGCTGCCATCTTCGAGATCAGCAATCAATTCATTCGCCACTGACAGTTTACAAGAGTTTAGTTCTAACAGCCTATTACGACCTTGCTCTAGAGAGTAACTTGCTGTCGCGACTAAACTTTGGGTATGTTCTATTAGTGAGTTTAGCAATGAGGCATCGTGGGCATCTTTTAAACATCGCTGTAACTGTTCTGACACCGTATTATAAATAGTGCCACCGGCAGGGAATACGCGTTCAAAAGTATTTAACCCTTCCTGATACCAACGTAATAAAACTTCTTGTGCTGAGTTTTCATAATATGGCACATGCAAGTGGACATCATGTTGTTGACCAATACGGTCCAATCGACCAATACGTTGCTCGAGTAAATCCGGATTCAGGGGAAGATCAAACAACACCAAATGATGTGAGAACTGGAAGTTACGCCCTTCACTCCCTATTTCAGAACACACCATGACTTGTGCGCCCTCTTCGTCATCAGCAAAGTAAGCCGCAGCTCGGTCACGATTGATTAATGAAAGGCCTTCATGGAAAACACTGCTACGTTTACCATGTTGTAATCTCAAACATTGCTCCAAATCTTGTGCCGTCTCCGCTTGTGCACAAATGACCAAAACTTTTTGCTGGCGATGTTCAGCGAGCCAATCCACCAACCAAGTAACACGAGGGTCATGGCTCAACCAATCATCACCTAACAAACGTTCAGCTTGTAATAAAGCCAGTGGCTCACCATTTAAGGCTTGGTCATTGTATATATCAGGAGCGGTTAAGTTATGAGGGTGTAGGTGTCTTTGTGGAAAGCCAGTCACCACCTCTCGGGTATTTCTGAACAATAAACGACCGGTGCCATGTAAGTCTAATAAGGCATCGATAACCCGTTGTTTTTCAGCATCAAAATCATCGGATTTTTCTAAAATGGTAACCGTATCGGCTCCTAAATAAGCTTCAATATCGGCTGCTAAATCGCTGGATTCACTACTCGTCTCGCAGTTAATTAAAGCACTGACTAAGGCACTGACAGGCTGATACGTTGCTTCTTGTTCCTTAAATATCGCCAGGTCATAATAACGCTCCGGATCAAGCAAACGAAGACGTGCAAAATGACTTTCAATACCCAACTGCTCAGGCGTTGCAGTCAATAATAATAAGCCCGCTACTTCACGTGCTAAACCTTCGATACAATGATATTCCTTACTAACCTGCTGTTCAGACCATTGCAAGTGATGCGCCTCATCAACAATCATCAAGTCCCAATCTGCAGCACAAGCTTGGCTGTAGATATCAGGATTATCTTGGTCAGCAAGCAT
The DNA here is from genome assembly GCA_047635075.1 of Methylophagaceae bacterium. Taxonomy (GTDB): domain Bacteria; phylum Pseudomonadota; class Gammaproteobacteria; order Nitrosococcales; family Methylophagaceae. Next base: position 17,425 of record JBLIIN010000004.1, read on the forward strand.
TGATAGCTGACATAAAACGAGTTGAGCACTGTCAAATGGATTCCCTTCATCGGCCTCAGTAATAGCATCAAAACGTTCATAATCCATGATTGTAAAATGCAGATTAAAACGACGTAATAGTTCAACTAACCATTGGTGGAGAAGGCTATCAGGCACAATCACCAAAATGCGTTGTGCCCGGCCCGTTAATAATTGTTGGTGGGCAATCAATCCTGCTTCAATCGTTTTACCTAAACCGACCTCATCTGCTAATAAAACCCGAGGAGCAAAACGTTGGGCGACTTGATGGGCAATGTAAATTTGATGCGGTAATAGCTGAACACGTGGACCCATCAACCCGAAAACTGAAGATTGCTCTAAGCGGTGTTGATGTGACAACGCCTCAGTCCTTAATTCAAATTGTCGGTTCTTATCAATTTGTCCAGCAAACAAACGATCTTGTGGCTGACTGAATTGAACATGACTGCTTAAGTCCAACTCATGAAAACTAATTTCCTTATCTAACGCATCAAGACCGTGATAAACAATACAGTTGTTCAAATCATGTTGTGCCGTAATAGTGAAACTATCACCTTCTTCAGTCTTAACCGTATCGCCAATAGGATAGATGACGCGACTTAAAGGTGCATTATCGGCAGCATATGTCCGATCTTCACTGGCAGCCGGGAAACTAATCACCACTCGGCGCCCATTAACTTCCTTAACAATCCCTAACCCTAACTCTGCTTCGCTATTACTAATCCAGCGTTGCCCAACGGCAAATATTGACTCTGACAAATGACTACCTCGAAACTAACTAAATTTTACGAGCGCGAATAGAACGCCCTTTTACTTTACCTTGTGCCAGATAATTCATGGCTTGTCGTAACGCGGTGCGTTCAACTGCAACATAGCTGGACATATCAAAGATATCTATTTTGCCTATTTGCGAACCCATTAACCCGGCCTCACCCGTCAACGCACCCAGGATATCACCTGGCCTTAGTTTATCTTTACGACCAGAATCTAGTTGAATTGTGATCATTTGGGCTTGTAATGTGAAACTTGCATCGCGATCCAAAGACTCAGGCACATCAATAATGCTGGGCTTCTTTTGGTAAGTGGCAATAGCTTTAACACGACTCTGTTCTGCTTCTGTAAATAAGCTCAACGCAATGCCTTTTTGGCCAGCTCGCCCTGTGCGCCCGATACGGTGGACATAGGTATCAGGATCACGAGGTAATTCATAATTAATCACCGCTGCTAGTGATTTTATATCCAAGCCGCGTGAAGCCACATCGGTTGCAACTAATACTGAACAACTATTATTTGCAAAGCGAACTAACACTTGATCGCGTTCTCGCTGGTCCAGATCACCATGAATCGCGAGAGCTGCTATGTCATGTTCGCGTAACCAAACAGCGACTTCGTCACATTGCTTTTTAGTATGACAAAAAACCAGTGTGGATTCGGGCTGATAATGTTCAAATAACGCTAATAGACTGCTATTACGCTCGTACTTTTTGACTTCGTAAAACAATTGTTCAATCACGCTTGCCTGATGGTCTGACTCAACAGTCACCATGAGTGGCTTTTTTTGGAATCGTCGGCTGATCTGTTGAATCGTATCAGGATAGGTTGCCGAGAACAATAAGGTTTGGCGCGATGATGGCGTTTGCCCAATGATGTCCTCCATTACCTCAATAAACCCCATATCCAACATCCGGTCTGCTTCGTCTAAAACCAATGTTGTTAAGCCATTCAACTTTAACGTCGACTTTCGCAAATGATCTTGAATTCGACCGGGCGTTCCAACTACGATATGCGCCCCATGTTCTAGAGAGCCGACTTGCGGACCTAACGGTTTACCACCGCAGAGTAAAACCAACTTAATATTAGATGTCGCCCGAGCCAATCGACGGATTTCTTTACCCACTTGGTCGGCTAATTCTCTGGTGGGACACAATACCAATGCTTGAACACCAAAGAATCGAGGATTGATTTTGTTGAGCAGACCGAGTGCAAAAGCAGCGGTCTTACCACTTCCGGTCTTAGCCTTAGCGATCACATCTTTACCTTGCAAAATCGCGGGTAGACTCTGCGCTTGAATAGGTGTCATTACGTGGTAGCCCAACGACGTTAGATTAGCGATCTGTGCTTTAGAAAGCGAAAGAGCAGAAAATGAGGCTTGAGCCATGAAGAGAAGTCGCGTTTGAAAAAATACGATCATACCAGAGCAGGCAGTCCAACAATGAAAAGAATAGTTCTAGTTTGTTATGTCTGGTGATTAGATAAAATATTCAATCGCCTGTCTAAGGTTAGCCTTTGACATGGGTTCAATTGGGCAATCCTGCTTCTTGCCATTCTTTAAGTCCACCTTTGAACAGATAAATTTCTTTTACGCCGATACTATCTAAATATTGCACGACCGGCATCGGTATCAATCCCTTCATCGGAAGCAAAATCACCGGCTTTGAAACCTCCTCAAGATCAGCAGTTCCATCTATAAAAGTGATCCCTGGCATATTAATAGCGCCCGGAATATGGCCTTTTTCAAAAGTTGTTTTCTCAGCAAGGTCAATTAAAAGTGCCTGTTGTTGCTCAATGAGCTGAACCACTTGTTCTACTTTAATTTCAACGGTTTCACCACCAAAGGCTTTACCTAATTTTTTAGCAGCAAGTATCCCCCCCGCTAGTATTAATCCTAGCCACCAATAACTGGCTGCTAACTCTGAAAAATTTTCCATATCTGTCCTTTTAATCTCGTATGTTGTAACTTTAGCAAATAACCTAACTCTCAATTAGAGCTTGCCTTAAGACTCAGGTCAATAACTTTTTTTAGTCATCAATTGCCTTGTGAAATCGTTTAACGATTTGTTCACAGTAGCACAAAATTGAGAACTAGCATCTCAATTATAGTTGTAAAATGGCACCATGGGAATTTCGAAAAATTGCCGACCACCTGTCATGCTATCCACCAAGATAATTAGCAACACAGACTATTAGCCTATCCAGCATAGAGTCTTCTTGAGGTACTTTTATCTTTGTTGTTTGCTATTGATTAATGCAATTGTAATAAACATGCTATAAATTTATTGTTTAAAATTATAAACTAACCGTATGGTCAAAGCACTCCAAACCCTCCATCAATCTGCCGAAGCGGAATTTGAAGTTAAGAAGTCCCGCTTCATTGGCACCATCTCCCCCTGTACGACTCTTCAACAAGCCTTGAGACAGTTGAATAAACTAAGCAAGCAACATCCTAATGCTAATCATCTGGCTTTCGCATGGCGTATTAGGCAAGCTGATGGGTTGGTTAATGAACGATGCCATGATGCTGGTGAGCCATCCGGCACAGCGGGACGTCCCCTCCTCGCACCACTTGAAGGTGACAATATAATCAATGTGGTGATTGGGGTGATTCGTTATTTTGGTGGAGTCAAGCTGGGTACAGGTGGGTTAACGCGTGCCTATGGTAATGCAGCAAGGCAGGCATTAGAACAGACACAGTTAGTGCCATGGATTGAAATGGCGGTGTTTGAAATAGAGATTGAATATAATGAATTACAAAACTTAGAATACCAATTAAAAAAATGTAGTGGCCAACTCATTGATCAACGATTTAGTGACAAAGTGGTGGTTAGTGTATCGGTACCGTTATCAGAAAAACAAACTTTGATTCAAAAGTTTACAACTTACTGAATAAACTCAACAGCAAAACCGATATTTTCTTCTACACGAACTACTTTAGCATCGAGAAGCGGAGCATCTTCGAACTCGAGTGTTTGAACTTTAACAACGTCCATGATACTGATAATGCTGGTATTAGGACAAATTAAGTACAGCCCCGACTCAGAAAAATCTTGCATTTGTAGCGTGTGCACTACAGCATCCGAGTGAACTTGAATCTTCACCTGATGCTTAACTCGTTCATGGCGACGGAGGTTAGCTCCTGTCATCCCACCCATTGTTCAATTCCTTTCATTACTACCGATACAATTCAAGCCGCTAACAATATGCTTGAGTACACCATGTGAGATAAATCTTAAAAGTTAGTCATTAACCATACCATATAACGCTGATTTCAAAATGAAACTTGGGTTGTTAATAGACCAATAAAGCCACCAAAAACTCCGCCCCAAACGACGAGCCAGCCTAAATGTTGTCGAATCATCGTTTGAATTATTTCTTTTACCATCAGGGGTGTTAAATCGTCGAGCCGTGCATTGACCACTTGTTCTATCTGTTCGAAAAGTTCTTGACTAACTGGCAAGTTACTCAATTTTGCTCTGACACTTTGCTGAAATGAAGGGCTATGGGCCACTTCATTTAAAGCCTTCTTCATCCTGATAATGAAAGGGTCCTTAAGTGGAGTGATAGCCGCTTCCCCACCAACCATTGCAAGCATGCCAGCAAACGAAGAGCCCATGATGGTATCCACAAGTCCTCTAAAAGCCGGCGTTAAATCTGTTTCTTCTATGACTTGGGTAAAATCTAGCAGTTGATTATCTTCTTCTGTAACCATCTCAGCAAAAAATCGATCTAAATTTTCTTGGCTAAAGAACTGCTCCATTACTAGATGGCGAATACCCGATTTGAATTCTTCAAAACGGGTAACTACGACACCAGAACCATAAAGCCCAGGTACCTTTTCAAAGAGCATATGAATTGCTAGCCAATTAGTCACGCCTCCTGCTAAGGCGAATAAACCGATTGCGACTAAAATATCTTTAAGCTGCCCTTTGGATACCATTCCTGCAAAGATTAATCCTGCAGCGATGACATTCGTAATAAGACTCTTATTCATCAGTCCACTTGGTCAATGCCGCGATAACAGATTTCGCTTGGTCTTTACTTGAGATATTGAATTTAGATCGCTGGCTATATTCACCATTACGTTTTTGATAGCGTCTAATCGTGTACTTTTCTGGCCCAAATTCACCTGTTTTACGATCTAGGTCTTGGTATCGAAACATCAAAGTTGCCCATGCCCCTTTGGTTAAAACGACTTTATCCAACTCCTTAACCGTCATCTCCTCTCCTTCGAGATATTCGACGGTTAGTTCATCTACTGTTTCAGCCATATTATTAAATCCTTTCCTTAAATTGAAGTGTTAAAAAATTGTATCATTACACGAAACAGCATATGAGCATCACGGCTGCCTGCATGTTCCCTAATTGAATGCATTGCATAACTTGCTAAACCCACATCCAATGTTTTCACGCCAATCTCACCGGCGGTAATAGGGCCAATCGTACTGCCGCAGTCCATATCACTGCGAACAACAAAGTCTTGTACTGGGACATCGACTTGGGCACAAAGGTGGCGAAAAAAAGCTCGGGTTTCACTGTTAGTCGCATACCGCTGATTCGCATTAGTCTTGATGACTGGGCCTGCATTAAGCTTTGGCCCATGCTCTGCATCATGTCGATCTTTATAATTAGGATGAATGGCATGGGCATTATCAACTGAGACCAGCCATGAGTGCCGAATCATACGCTGGTAATCCTCTTGGCTGTCAGTCAAGCGTAGTAAAACCGATTCTAAAAACGGTCCTTTAGCACCGGAGGTTGACAGGCTGCCTACTTCTTCGTGATCACTACATACTAGCAATGAAGCTTGCTGACCATCGCTGGCTAACAAAGCCTCTAAGCCAACAAAGCAACTGAGTAAATTATCTAGACGTGCACTACTGATAAAGTCGCCATTTATGCCCGTGATGGCGGCGCCTTGTGTGTCATATAGGCAAATTTCATAATCCAATACACTGACGATATCTAATTTTGATGATTGGCGCAATAACTGTTGTTTTAACAGCAGTCTAAAGTCAAAATCGGCATTATCATCACCCTGCATTAAGATAGGTGGCAAATGTTCTTGGGCATTAACAGTCCGGTTTTTATTAGCGTCACGATCTAAGTGAATTGCTAAGCTTGGAATCAATGCGATGGCTTTTTCAAAATTAACCAGCGCGTATTGTAAGTCATTATTCGCATCGACATAGTTGACTCGACCCGCCATCGACAAGTCTCTGTCAAACCAAGGGTTAAGTAATGCCCCCCCGTAGACTTCGACACCCAATTGGCATAAGCCCTGAATTATTTTTTCCGGCTGTGGTTTTACATGTAGACATGGGCTATCGGTATGTGCTCCCATCATTTTAAAACCTGTTTTTGCTAAATCTGACTTAGGCAATGTAAACGCAATTATCGATGAGTCATTTCGCGTGACGTAGTATTGACCTGATGCTAAGTCAGTCCAGCTACACCGCTCATCAAGCGCAAGAAAACCTGCGGCATCAAGCCTTTCTTTCATTGCCGACACAGCATGAAAAGGGGTGGGCGAGGCATCTAAGAAATCACACAGTTGTTGATTAAAAGCCATTGAACCGGCATTGATCGTTGAAGTCATTCAACTACTCTTTAATTGTAAATAAGCGCCAATAATACCGAAATCATGACGGCGATAGGTGTTTATTCATCAAGAGGCTCAGTTTTTTTACGCCTAATGGTTCTAGCTAAGCCACCATGTACCCGACAGCGGTCTGCTAAACAGCCTCGATCCCACCCTTCGGGTGCCCGAATCGCGACCGAATTTTTACATCGCTTGCCGTTGTTGAGTCTGGCACCGCAGTCAGGCCGGTAACGCTTTATCTTTTCCCAACCCTCCAGAACTTGCGTCGCGCGTCGAATTGTTTTTGCTTGTTTTAGTGTTGGGGATACGGTGGTAATAGGCGTTGTTTTTTGGTCAGTTTTTCGCCACCAGTAACGTGGGACGGGAAGCGGCAAACCAAAACGCCTTGCGAGGTCATCGGGTTTTCGAAACACCTCTAACCGTAGTAATTCAAGAGTGGCTTTTTCTAAACTTGCTGTGAATATTTTGCTTTCTTCAGGCTTCATACACTAAAGAACAGGATCTTTTATTGCGTCGCGCAACAATAAGATTTCGTCTCTTAAATCTCCCAACTCCGATTCTGGTTTTGCAATATCCCGAACTGAAATACCCGCTTTTACAACACTTTTAGGATCACCCGTAATCAGCGGGTGCCAAACTGGTAGGGGTTCCCCTTCGGCCAAAAGTCGGTAGGCACAGGTGGAGGGCAACCATTCGAAGTAATGCGCTTGTTCGACACTGAGTTGAATACAGCTAGGAATTTTCTGTTTACGGTTGGCATAATCAGTACAGCGACATTGCGCAATATCAAGTAATTCACATGCTGCTCGCGTATAGAACACTTCGCCATCATCAGCATCTTCAAGCTTATGTAAACAGCAACGGCCGCAACCATCACAGAGACTTTCCCATTCCTCGTGGTTCATTTGGCTAAGTCGTTTTTTTTCCCAGAAAGCTGGCGATGCTTTATTCTGGTCAGCTATGACAGCTTCATCAGATTTATCAAAAATGATCTTGCCCTTTATTCAACAATATCGTGGTAAAAGTCTATTGATAGCCGGCGAGCTCGCTAAAAAGACACTCATTAATGAGCAAGATACCAGATCCCATACGTTGACAACACCATTCACCTTAGCGCAACTGACCTCTTTACCACTAATTGATATCGCTATTATCAGTGATGTCATTGAAAATTTAAGTAAAGTCGATGCCACACAGTGGCTTGCCACTCTACGAAACCAATATGCCCAACACCTGTTATTGATTGTCAATCAGCAACAAACTGAGTCGAGTTGGCAATTAACAGATTATTTAGCCCTCGGTTTCAAAAAACGCGGCGAGATAAAAGGTCGATTAATATTCAGTTACGCCATTGAGGATTATCAGTTTAAAAAAGAATGGCTCAATGACCGATATTGGGCTAATCCAGAAAACTTTGATAAGTATCGCTGGTAATATGAGCAAGCTACACTTTTATTAACAGCGTTACGCTATAATTTTAACTGAGCCAAAACTTTGTTATATCCGATAGACGCTATTCATAATAGTGTCATACAACTGACTTAAGATAACATTTATGACATCTGAAAATACCTTAGTAAATCTAGATAACCCCGACCATTATCTAAATCGAGATTTGAGTCTACTCGAATTCAATTGGCGCGTGTTACAACAGTCTCTAGACAAGGCTATGCCGTTGCTTGAGCGACTTAATTACCTTTGCATTTCTAGTAC
>JBLIIN010000005.1:0-24668 GCA_047635075.1 Methylophagaceae bacterium
GAAAGGGTCAGTTTTACTAATATACCTCTGGCTAGTCCAATCCGTGAAGCATGACAAGACCGTTCGTCTTAACGGGACTAAAAAATGACGGAGAAGCGCATTTTATTTGTCTCGAAAGGGGTTAGTGCATCAAGTCGTTACCGAGCGATACAGTACTTTCCCTACTTGCAGTCTGAGGGGTATTTTCCAATTCACATCACAGCATCAGGTGGTGTTGCGGCAGTATTAAGAACACTCTGGCAGGTTAAACACGCCGATGTTGTTGTTATATTGCGTAAAACATTTCCAGCGCCCCTAACATGGGTATTTAGAGTGCTGTCTAAAAAACTATTTTTTGATTTCGATGATGCTTTGTTCTGCAGTAGTAATGGTGCACCCTCGAAAACGAGAAGGAATCGTTTGAAAGTCATGGTGCGACAAGTTGACCATGTCTTGGCAGGCAATCAGTACTTAGCCAATGAGTCTTTGAAGATGAACGCTGCTGTTAGTGTGATTCCGACCAGTCTTGATACAAAAAGATATAATGTAACGGCAGATAAACCAGTGGGCTTTATTGACTTGGTCTGGATAGGGAGCAGCTCTACTTCAAAGTATTTAATCGATTTATTACCGGTCTTGAATCAGGCAGCAGAAAAGAATTTTAGGCTACGTTTAAAAATTATTGCTGACTTTAATATAGAGGATGCAAAGATACCGATAATTGCGATTCAATGGAGCGAGGAAGCGGAAATACGAGAGCTTGCTAATGCCCATATAGGCATCGCACCGATGGTCGACAATGATTGGACTCGAGGTAAATGTGCCTTAAAAGTGTTGCAATATATGGCCGCCAAACTGCCCGTTATCTCATCTCACATCGGAGTTAATGCCGAGGCTGTACTACAAGGTGAGACAGGATATTTAGTGACTTCTGAGGATAAATGGCTAATAGCAATTGAAAATTTAGCTGAGGATCAGGTCTTACGTGAAAAGCTAGGTCTGAAGGGTTTGCAAAGAGTGAAAGAGATGTACGACATTGACGTGGTCGCACAACAGTTTTTAGCGGTTTTGAAATGAGAGTCGCAGTCTGTTTATATAAATATTTCCCATTTGGTGGCCTAGCCCGTGATTGTATGAATATCATGACTATTTGCCGTGATCACGGTTATCAGATAGATCTCTTTGTCATGGAGTATCAAGGTGAGATACCTAAGGGGTTCAATGTTGATGTCATTGAAACACGGGGTTTAACGAACCATAAGAAAGTGGCACATTACATCAAACAACTTAAAGCCAAGTTGACACATAATACCTATGACTTAGTGATTGGTTTTAATAAAATTCCGGGTTTAGATGTCTATTATGCTGCAGACCCTTGTTATCTAGATCGAGTAATAGGTCAAAAAAGCTATGCCTTGATGCGTTTTAATCCACGATGTAAATTTTATTCTGAGTGTGAGGATATAGTATTTAACCGCAGTAGTCACACGGTGGCATTGATGATTTCAAATGTTCAACGTGACCTATTTAAGAAGCGTTATGATACACCGGATGAAAGGTTGGTTATGCTGCCACCCGGTATCGATGCCGACAGGCGACGACCAGATAATTGGCAACAGCACAGACAACATTATCGACAACAGTTTTCAATAACTGATGATCAATATTTGTTATTGATGGTGGGAACAGGTTTTAAAACCAAAGGGCTAGATCGTTCAATTCAAGCGGTGGCTAATTTACCCAAAAAATTACGTTTGAAAGTGCGTTTATTTATTGTTGGGGAAGGAGATACTAAGCCTTACCAAAAGCTAGGGAAGCAGTTGGGAGTAATAAATCAAATAGAGTTTTTAGGTGGACGAAGAGATATACCTCAACTTCTATTAGCCGCTGATTTACTATTACATCCTGCTCGCAAAGAAAATACAGGTACAGTCATACTCGAAGCAATGGTCTCAGGCCTGCCTGCTTTAGTCAGTGATGTCTGTGGTTATGCTAGGCATGTTAGTCAGGCAGAAGCTGGTTTAGTATTAACTTCGCCCTTCAAGCAGGATGAGTTTGATTTAAAGTTAATAACCATGTTGGATAATGCACGACGGGGAAAATGGTCTGACAATGCTTTGACTTATGCCGATGAACAAGATTTATACAGTATGCCTAGCAGAGCAGCCAGTATTATTGAAAAGATGGCAGAAGCCAATCGAGCACATTATGGCGCTAGTTAAAATAGAGAGGGGTAAATTATTAATACTGTATTAGTGACGGGGGGAGCCGGTTATATTGGCAGTCATATATGCATCGAGTTACTTGCTGCAGGTTTTGATATTGTCGTCGTAGATAACTTGTCGAATAGCGATAAAAAATCGCTACAACGTGTGGTGAAAATTACTGGATTACAGTTTGATTTCCATCAAATAGATTTGAGAGATAAAACGGCCTTGGATGAGGTTTTTTCAAACCATAAAATTGATGCAGTTATTCATCTGGCGGGATTAAAAGCAGTGGGTGAGTCGTGTGAGCAACCGTTGAAGTATTACCAAAACAACATCAGCGCAAGTTTGGTTCTATTTGAAATGATGCAAAAACACTGCGTAACAAAGCTTGTTTTTAGTTCATCAGCGACTGTTTATGGTGATCCGGCAACAGTACCCATTGATGAAAACTTTCCATTAACTGTGACCAACCCTTATGGTAGGACAAAGCTGATGATTGAGGAGATGCTGAAAGACATCGCAGCAGTGACTTCTTTTAATGTTGTGTTACTTCGCTACTTCAATCCAGCAGGTGCTCATGAAAGTGGCTTGATAGGTGAAGATCCGAATGGGATTCCAAATAATCTATTACCTTATGTCTCTCAAGTCGCAGTAGGAAAAAGACAAAAAGTATCTGTATTTGGTGGAGATTATCCAACACCAGATGGGACGGGAGTAAGAGACTATATTCATGTTGTGGATCTAGCAAAAGGGCATGTCAAAGCATTACAGGCTATGAAAAAAGAGTCTGCCAAATCAGGGCAATGTCGAGTATACAATATCGGTACTGGCAGGGGTTACAGTGTACTGGAGGCGATATTTGCTTTTGAGCAAGCATGTGGTCATAAGATTGACTATGAAGTAGTGGACAGAAGACAGGGAGATATTGCTGAATGTTATGCAGATGTGACTTTGGCCAATCAAGAGTTGAATTGGCAAGCAGAGATGTCGTTAATTGATATGATGAGAGATGCTTGGAGATGGCAGACTATGAACCCAAACGGCTACAAAGATGATTGAATTGAAACCAGAAGCGATGGTGGGCAAAGGGCAACACCGTGAGTGTTATGTCCACCCAGATAACCCAAATCGTTGTATCAAGGTTGTAGTCTTAAGAGGAGAAGAAGAAACGCGTCGCGAGCAAGCGTATTACAAGTTCTTACAAAAACGACAGATTACTTGGGAAATGTTACCGCAATTTTATGGGGTCGAGCTAACTTCCATAGGACCGGGAGCTATTTTTGATTTAGTCAGAGATGCCAATGGCAAAGTGGGAAAGACATTGGCACATTATTTCGAATCGACAGGACTGACAGAGCAAAACTACACAGGTTTACTGGCGTCATTACAAGCGTTAAAGGCCTATTTATTTCGCCAAAACATCATTACGATGACGATTATGCCGAAGAATATCGTTTATCAAAGACAAGATAACGAGGTTGGAACCGCGGTGATTGTGGACAGCATAGGCAATTCCGATCCGATTCCATTAGCGAGTTACTGCCGCGCTTTTGGGCAGGTCAAAATGAAAAGAAAGTGGGGTAAGTTTGTTAAATTATTACACAGTGATTATCCGCATAACCCGGCTTTACAACAGTTAGTGACCCAGCTTTAATTCTTTTGTCACCAGAATATCTTCCATCACTAGGTATTCCAAGTCCGAGCCAAAAAACATGTTCAATGCATCAGTGGGACTACAGACCATTGGCTCGCCACGACGGTTTAGCGACGTATTTAATACAACGCCACTACCATTGAGCTTTTCCATTTCTTGCAATAAGTGATAGTAGCGAGGGTTGGTTGCTTCAGTCACAATTTGAGCGCGGGCGGTCCCGTCTTCATGAACAACTTCAGGAATACGTGATTTCCATTCTTCAGCCACATCAAAGGTAAAAGTCATGTAGGGACTAGGGTGATTGGTTTGTAATATCTCAGGTGCCACCGTATCAAGCATACTCGGGCAAAAGGGACGCCATCGCTCACGGTACTTGATTTGAGCATTAATACGATCAGCAACACCAGAATGATTGGGACTCCCTATAATACTGCGGTTACCGAGTGCGCGAGGGCCAAATTCCATTTTACCTTGGAACCAAGAGACAGGGTTACCGTCATGAAGAATTTGAGCTGTTTGTTTGCAGACATCATCTAGCTTAGTCCAGTTCACGTCCTGTCCATAAGCTTCACAAGCGGTAATACATTCTTCTGTTGTGTAGGACGGTCCTAAATAGACATGTTCCATTTTTTCGACTGGAACCCCAGCCATTTCGGATGCATAACTTGCCGCACCTATAGCCGTTCCAGAATCACTAGCGGCCGGCTGGACAAACAGTTCCTTGACGCCATCCATTGCAATAATACGTTGGTTAAGTTTTACATTGAGTGCGACCCCCCCTGCAAAACAGACCTTTCCTGTTTCACGAATAATATCGCCAAGGTGATATTCAATTAAATGCAGTGCTGTTTTTTCTAATAAGTCTTGAATGCTGGCGGCATAATCAATGTAAGGGTCATCAATTTCATCACCTCCACGCATAGGCCCTAGCCACTCTAGTAGCTTCTTGCTGAAGAAGTAACCTTTACCATCTTTCTTATAGCGTCTGGCACCGAGGGTATTAACTAGCTTAGTATTCACTTTGAACTCACCATCACCAAACTCGATGAGTTGTGAAAAGTCGAAACGTGTGGGATCACCATAAGGTGCCATCCCCATTACTTTAAATTCTCCATCAAGCATTTCAAAGCCAAGAAATTCTGTCAGAGCACCATACATCCCACCAAGCGAATCAGGATCATAAAACTCTTTGATTTTATGGATCTGACCATTTTCGCCATATCCAAAAAAAGTGGTGGCATATTCGCCTTTACCGTCAATCCCGATAATGGCTGTTTTTTCCTTAAAACCACTCAAATGATAAGCACTGCTCGCATGGGCTAAATGATGTTCAACAGGTACAAATTTAACACGATCGGCACCAATGCCTAGGTCATCGAGTAATTTCATCACGTTTCCATGATTACGATTATAGCGGCGGTTACCATCAAACAAGGCGGTCAGTCCTCGGTCTGGTGCGTACCAGTATCGCTTAGCATAGTGCCAGCGAGCAGGGGATTTAAGGCTGATTTCAGAGTAGGGAAAGGCAACAATATCGATATCTTTCGGCGAAATACCCGCTTCTTTGATACAAAATTGGGTTGCATGATAAGCCATGCGACCTTTGGCATGTTTATCACGAAGAAAACGCTCTTCCTCTGCAGCTGCAATCAACTTCCCATCAATATATAGTGCCGCTGAAGCGTCGTGATTTACAGCACCGGATAAGCCTAATACGATCATAGAAAGAGTCTTTTAATGTAAGTAATGTCGATAAAATTTTTAATAGTATAACAAGGGAATGAAAATTGAGACTATTTTGATTGGTTCCGCATAGAGTCTAGGCCTTATGGCAGCGCTTTTTTTGACTAAAATGAACTTAATCCCATAAATGAAAAGCATCAAATAAACTGAATGTTTTTAGCTTCGCGACTTAGCGTGCAGAATAATTAATTAGGTGAATCTATATTTCTTTTTTCCTAAATCAACGACTTCAAAGGTGACTTACTTAATCACTTTATAAACCGATGCCCCATCATTGAGACGAACATTTTCTTGATAATAAATTTGTTCTAGCGAGAGTGTCTTTAGAAAAGTAACCAACTTAGGATATCTTTCTTTTTCAACCACGATGAGATAATCGTAATACTTATAATCATGGGCTTCTCCATCGGCACAGGGGCCCTGTAAATATCGCATTTTATGAGTATATTCTCGAGTAAAATCTGTTGGTCTGAATACTTTTTTGACACATAAAGTGGATGTTGTTTTTTCACGATCAAAATAATAGAGTACAAACTCATCATCAGTCATAACGAGGCTATTAGCAGGGAGATGATTCGCAGCCCAAATGGCCGTCTCTTTGATGAAAGTTTTGGAGCCTGAGAATGTTGTCGCATCAACAACATTATAGGTAAGGCATAAAGCGACGACAGACAAGAGTAATTTCTTTCGGTTAAGCCAAAGCTGTTCAATTCCATGACAAAGTGGATACATTATAAGTAACAACAAGCTGATAAGTGAAAATATGGCATACCGACTAGAAACAAAGTAATGTTTAAACAAGAAGGTGCTAAGGACAAGAATATTAACTAAAAAAAGATAGAGGAGTAATTTTTGTAATCTTGGTTTGTACCAAGAAAGCCCTTTGGATGAAGCGGTGAAATAGAGAATGAGGTAACTGATTGAAAATGTTTTCAACAATTTGTAAGCCAACATCGCTAACAGCCCTGAGACTAGAATGAAAGAGGCATATCTACCTGAGTACTGGTTTAAAATTTGCTGTTTTAATATTGTTGAGGACTGGTTTAATAAGTTTATATAATGATCTAATGTCAGGTAGCTCAATATCGATTCTAACTTGCCGAATGCTTCACTAAGATCAGTTTGTGTGGTCAACAAAAGAAGAGCCATGATAGCGGCACCAATGGCAAGATACAAAGACTGGAACAGTTGGCCTATTGCGGAAGAGATAGGGTTGATAAAAAGTAAGAAAAGGGGGAGTGTCAATAAGATAACCACTCCTTCTATACGAAATAAAATCGCAGTAATGATAAAGAGTTGCCAGAGTGTCGCTGCCCTATAGTTTGGGGCCGTTGCAAACAGCATAAATTGATACAGAGCAAGACTAGAAAAAGCCCAATAGCCCGGGTCTCTCATGATAAAGTCGCGGTATTCATTAATAGGAATAAAACAAAGTACAAGAATAGCGGCAATGACGAGCTGCCTTTGTGACGAAATGAGTAAGCTGCTAATCAAGACTAAAGCATCAGTTAACAAAACAAACAAGATGCTATTAATAATAAATCCGCAGCTTTCTAGCGAAATTGAGGTCAGTTGATGTAGCCATGCAATCAGGATAGAAAACACGGGCCAGTCATAGATTAATACGACAGCTGCAAAACCACCAGACAAATAAGCATCAGCCATCTGCAAATACATAATGCCGTCATCGTTAAGAATGTCATCAAAGTAAACAGCTTGAAGAGAAAGCAATACACTGGCTAATGCAGTGAAAAGTCGAATCCGGGTGAGATTGAGAGTCGAGGCTTGAGTATCCATAATGATTAATGTTGTCTCTACGATTGTGAGGCTTGAATGGATGCGAGCACAACGCTACTTGAGATATCACGCATACACTTGTGGTGTTGTTCTGGGCAAATTCGTTGAAAACACGGTCCACATTCCACATCAATTCGAATAATGTGTGAGTTGACAGACAGTGGAGGCGTAAAGTCAGGAGATGTGGGCCCATAAATTGCAATCAGTGTTTTTTGCAGTGCCGCAGCAATATGCATCAAGCCTGAGTCATTTGAAATCACCACATCAGCACTATCGAGTAAATCGATGGCATCATCTAACTCAGTTAAACCACAAAGGTTAATAAAAGTATCGTCATGACAATGATCCAGTGCATTCTGAATGTCACCTGCTACAGCTTGATCGGCTTTAGAACCTAAGACGAGTATTTGCCAGCCTTGTTTTAGCATAGCATCGCTAACCTCAGCATAAGATTCAGCAGGCCACTGTTTAGCGGGACCGAATTCAGCACCAGGGCATAAAATTAATCTTTTTTGTCTAGGCTTTAACGCGGGAATAGTGAAGGTTGCACCACTAGCCACCATTTTAGGAATTAGATAATTAGGCGGGAGATGTGATTGTCCGGCTGGATAAGCCAGCGAGACAAAGCGTTGTATCATCATCGGTAAAGCGTGCTTATCAAGTGAGCGAATATCGTTTAACAAACCATATCGCGATTCCCCTTTCCAGCCAGTCCGAACAGGAATGTTGGCAAACCAAGGGATGAGGGCGGATTTCCAGGAGTTGGGTAATACAATGGCCTGATTATAGTGGGAAGATTGCAGATGTTTTCCGAGAGTCCGACGAATGTTCAAACCAAAAACACCATGGCTTATTGGCATTGGGATAGCTTTATTAACCTCGGGCATACGATCTAATAAGGGCTGGGTCCAAGCCAATGCTAAAACATCGATAACACAGTTCTCATGTCTGGTTTTGAGTGCCATAAAGAGCGATTGGGCCATCACCATATCGCCGATCCATGAAGGACCAACAATCAGGATTCTATATGGCTTGTGAGACATTAATCTTAATGCAGAGTGCTATGTGTAATAAAAATAAACACAGTGCCGGCAGCAATCAAGAGTACTTGCTGAAGCGTCTCAGAAGGTTTGATTTTCTCATGCAGGCCAGGAATTAAATCTGCGACAGCAATGTAGATAAAACTTGAGGCTGCAACGACGAGTATATAAGGCAAAATATGGTGCATCCCTTCGAGGGTGAAATAGGCTAATAAAGCCCCGGCGACGGTACCTAAGCTAGAGAGGATGTTATATAAAAGTGCTTTTTTTCGATTAAAGCCACTATGAAGTAAAATAACAAAGTCACCTAACTCCTGGGGAATCTCATGAGCTGCAATAGCTAATGCAGTCACAATACCAAGGTGAATGTCCGTCATAAAGGCAGCCGCAATAAGGATGCCATCGACAAAGTTATGAATGGTATCGCCGATTAAAATTAGCGTACCTGCAGCTTGGTTGTGCTGATGTTGAGTTTGGTCTGAACTCTCCGGCAAATGACCATCGCAATGATCATGATGACAATGGCGCCACAATACTAATTTTTCTAGTACAAAGAATGACAGTAGGCCAAGTAACAGCGTTAACCCGATGTTATGTGGGTCAATAGCATGATCGTGTTCTAAGGCATGAGGGATCAAGCCAAGAAAGGAAGCACCGAGTAGAGCACCAACAGCAAAACTAACAAGGTGTGGTACGGCAATATTACGCGTGTTCTCTGACAGTAGAAGAAAACTGGAAGCTAAAATGATGCTGGCTACGCCGCCTACAAGGCTAAAGCCGATAATCCAGAGCAATAATTCCATAAAATATAAACACACAATCTAATCAAGGAATTATACCTTAAATTATGCCGAAGCAGTGCTATGTCCTAGCTATCAAAATTATCGATGTCATTCGACCTGTCCTTGCCTCGTGACGATAAGAAAAAAACTGATCAGAATCCTCAACAGTACAGTATTCAGCATCATAAATGGCGGTGATGCCTAAAGCGTTAAGGCGCTGGCGAGCTAACAGATAGATATTAGCCATAAAGTGCATGCTGTCGATTTGTTTAAAAGCGGCTTTAGCTCGTGAGTGCTGAGTTGTAAATGCCCTCACTACATCGTGGCCAACTTCAAAGTGATTAGGGCCAATGGCAGGACCTAGCCATATGAGCAAATCCTCATGATCACCGGTAAACTCAGCGACAGCTTGTTCAATAATGCCCTTGGCTAGGCCTCGCCAGCCTGCATGAACACAAACTACTTAGTGACCATCTCGGTGACAAAGTGAAATAGGTAAACAATCGGCTATCATCACCGCACAAACATGGTTTGTGTGTGGAGTGCATCCCATCTGCAGAATGATCAAGCAACCAGTGTTCACTATTAACAATCTCGGTACCATGACATTGAGGAAGCCAACGCCAACGCGGTAATTCAGGTAAATGGGCTATTTGGGTTAAATGCTGTCAATTTTGTTCAACATGGTCAGGGTTATCTCCAACCTGTTCGCTAAAGTTCAATGTATCGCAGGGTGACAGGTTGAGCCTCCCGTGGCGGGTAGTTGTAAAGGCCTGAATTTGCTCTGGTGCAGGCCAGTTTGGAACGATAAAAGAGGAGTTTATCAGCGATATTGGTCTAGATTAAGGTAACAAGACCAATATTCAAAGAGATCGGAGTGTGAAGCCGACAAAGCCGATTTAGGCATCAAATTGCCATCATAAAGTGCCTTGCCATCGAGTGTTTGAATGATTAAGCCCGATTCACTCACAATAAGTTGAGCGGCGGCGTAATCCCATAGCTGTTGGCCCCCATGTAAATAAAGATGAACTCGTCCGGTTGCCAACCAGCATAACTCTAGGGCAGTAGAGCCTAAATTTCGTTGAGAACCATAAGGTTTTTCAGCGACCAGTTGAATAGCCAAATCAGCAGAAAGTCTTTTGAAATCAACAATGGCAATTGCTTTGTCGGGAGGCAGAGCAATTTCACGGGGAGTGATAGCGGCATCATTAAGGTAGGCGCCATGACCAGAATAAGCATGAAAACATTCACGACGGATAGGATCATATACTAATCCAAAGATAATAGTTTGATCAACAATCAGTGCTAAAGAAACACAGAAGAAAGGTAAGCCAGTTGCAAAATTGCTGGTCCCGTCAATAGGGTCTAAACACCATAAAGGCTGGCCCGATTCGAGCAAGGCCTGTTGTTGCATTGTTGTCATTTCTTCGCCGAGTAATACGATATCAGGATAAGCTGTGCTCAATGCTCTGGTCAGAAAGGCTTGCATCACAATATCTGCTTCTGTCACGATACTGCCATCCGCTTTATAATGACGTTTGACCTCATTAAAGCGGGGTAATAATTCGGTATCGCAGGCAGCGATAACAATTTGTCGAACGGTGGCGGTATCAATCAACATAATTTGAGTATAAAGCCTGACAATTAACTTATCCAGTGCTTGAGCTGACGACTTAACTGAACCGACTGCAATAACAATAAACAATGAGATTTTAATGAGAATTCCACGGTTTTATTACCCACAACTAAGCGAAAAAGACGGTACGGTGACATTGCCAGGGGATGTGCATCGTCATGCTGTGCAGGTGTTGAGGTTAAAACCAGGTGCGACGATCAAGTTATTTGATGGTAGAGGCCTTGAATATGACGCAGAATTGCAAGCCGTTAGCAAACGTGAATCAACCGTTAGGCTAGCAAAACTAGTGAGTAGAAAAAGCGAATCCCCACTCTCAATTACCCTTGTTCAGGGTATTTCAAGAGGTGATAGAATGGATTACACATTACAAAAAGCCGTTGAACTCGGGGTTAATAGAGTGTTGCCCGTTATTACGGAGCGATGCAATGTAAATCTTAGCGGTTCACGTGCGGATAAAAAAAGAGAGCATTGGCACGGTGTCATGGTGAGTGCTTGTGAACAAAGTGGTCGAAACATGCTACCGGAATTAGCTGAAGTTCAGCACTATGAGACGATGCTGTCAAAGACGAATCAAGGTGCAAGACTTATTTTGGACCCTACAGCAAAACAAGGTTTTAAGACACTGGGTAAATTAACCGATGTAACGTTATTAATCGGACCTGAAGGAGGCTTTAGTGAATCAGAAATACAACAAGCTGTTTTATCCGGTTGCCAGTCAATACAATTCGGGCCAAGAATATTGCGAACAGAGACTGCCGCTATATCGGCTATTGCTGTCCTACAAATGCTATGGGGTGACTTAGGCTAATGGAGAATGGATTAACCTTACTGGTCATTGTTAGTTTGCTATGGTTTTGGTGGGACAGTCGGGGTGTGGCAGAAATAGCGATTCGGGCAGCGAGAAGGAAATGCGACCAGTCTGAATTAACATTTTTAAATGATACGGTAGGCAGGAAGAAAATTCGATTGAAACGAAACCGACAAGGGCGCATGCAACTTCAAAGAACGTATTTTTTTGAGTTTGCCAGTGATATGGCGGCGCGGTACAAAGGCGAGGTGGTGATGTTGGGTCAGCAAGTGACACAGATTAGTATGGATGTGCATCGCGTCTGATGGCGATTAAAAGATGCAAAAGCAAGTATTAATTGTTGATGATTCGCGTGTGGCACGGCTGACATTAAAAAAAGCATTATCCCCCCATGGTGTTGAAATAACGGAGGCAAGGAGTGCCGAAGAAGCTATCAATTATCTTGAGACAAGCGAACATTGCCCAGATATAATTTTCATGGATGTCACGATGACAGGTATCGATGGCTTAACCGCTACAAAACAGATTAAAACTAACCCTAAGTTTGCTGCCATCCCCGTTGTCATTTGTACTGGGAATCAAACTGAACTAGACAAAAAAAATGCCCTAGCGGCTGGTGCGATATCCGTTTTATCAAAGCCGCCGGAAAGTCACTTAGTCACCGGTATTATGACAGCCTTAAAGCAACGCCCTGTTGATGTTAAACCCGATACAGATGTCTTGATGATAAAATTGATAAAAATCATTGAGCAAAAATTATTGCCAAGGCTTATCCAACAAACACAAGAGATTGCATTTGATGCGGTGAAAAAGGCCAGTGCTGACAGTCGGAACCATTTTGAGGATGAAGTTGATAAGGTCAGAAAAGGCCTTGAAGAACAATTATTAGCTACCCTAACGCGAGATAGCCTTATCGCCCTAAAACCGATGATTGAGTGGCAAGTTAATAACCTATTATCAACTAGTGCACGCCAGGCTATTCAAGTGTTGGTTGATGATTTAGATTTGTCAAAACAAGCTTCTGACGCTTTAGCAACACACACACAAAGTTGGATAACAAAACAACAAAGCACATTACAAGTTGAACTTAATATGCAAATTGGCCCCAAAGTCACGGCAGCGGTCAATCAACACCTGACTAATTCGCTGGCAACTAAGATGGCACCACTGGTCACATCACAAGTCGATAAGCACTTGGCAAGTCAACAAATTATCTTGGATGTTGATAATCGAGATGAGAATGAAAAGCATGATCAAATAATTAAGCGCATACATCGACTGAATGTCCTTGTTATGGGCCTTGTAGTGATTGTCGCTATTTTGGCTTTCTTTGTTCTAGGTTGAGATAAATATAAATGAACATTGGCGAAGCCATAAGACTAGGAAGGAAAAGCTTGTTACAGTCCTCAAGTCCTGCAATAGATTGCCAGTTTTTACTCTGTCATCTTTTACAATGCAATGAGGCTTATCTCCATAGCTGGCCAGATAAAAAATTAACAGACGAGCAACATCAGACTTATTGTGATTATCTAGAAAAGCGCGTCAATGGCCACCCTGTCGCTCATATACTGGGCCAACGTGGCTTTTGGACACTCGACTTAAAAGTAAGCTCAGACACCTTAATACCAAGGCCTGATACAGAAGTACTAGTGAGCGCGGCACTCGATAGGATATCATCAGGAATGTTGATCGCAGATTTGGGGACAGGTTCAGGCGCAATTGCGTTAGCGCTAGCCTCAGAAAGAGTTGATGTTAATATCATTGCAGCAGATTACTCAGCATCTGCCTTACTGGTGGCTAAGCAAAATGTTGAGAACTATCAGCTTGATCATATTGCTTTGTGGCAAGGTGATTGGTTATCAGCAGTCATGGGGTGTAGTCTCGATATGATTGTCAGCAATCCGCCTTACATTGAGTCAAATGATATTCACATACAGCAAGGTGATGTGCGCTTTGAACCTTTGGAAGCTTTAATTGCTGGGCACGATGGTTTGGATGATATTCGTGTGATAGCAGAGCAAGCCCAACGTTGTTTAAAGCCAAATTCATGGCTGCTGGTGGAACATGGTTATCAACAAGCCAAAGCAGTGAGAGACATTTTCTTGCTATTTGGATTAGTGAAAATCGAGACCATCAGAGACTATGGTGGCAACGACCGGGTCACGGTAGGAAAACAGCCGTTATAATGAATAGATGAATAGCATAAGAAACGATATCAAATGAACGACGAACAGTTACTCCGCTATAGCCGACAAGTGCTTTTACCTCAAATTGATTTTGATGGTCAGCAGCGACTGCTTAATAGTCATGTTTTGGTGATTGGCCTGGGTGGGCTTGGCTCACCGGTAGCCCTTTATCTGGCTGCGGCTGGGGTTGGGGAACTCACCCTAGTTGATGATGATCAGGTCGAGCTATCAAACTTGCAACGCCAAATTATTCATCGAGAGAACACGATTGGTCTTGCCAAAGTTGACTCTGCTGCTGAAACCATAGCGGCACTTAACAGCGAAATAAAAGTTAACGCATTGACACAACGTTTGAAACAGACTGAATTGGAGAAACAGATTGCATTAGCAGATATTGTGGTGGATTGTAGTGATAATTTTGAAACACGTTTTCTGCTCAATACAGTAACGCAGCAGTTAAAAAAACCCTTGGTTTCTGGCGCTGCGATTAGAATGGAAGGTCAAGTGACAGTGTATGATCCAAGGCAATTAGGTAGTAGTTGTTATCGCTGTCTATACCAAGATAATGGTGAATTGCAACAAACTTGCTCTGAAACAGGTGTATTATCGCCACTATTAGGCGTGATAGGCAGTATCCAAGCGATAGAAACCGTTAAGCTAATCACCCAAATTGGCCAATCATTGGCAGGCCGGTTATTAATATTAGATGCGCTGACAATGAGTTGGCGAGAAATAAAATTAAAACCAAATCCCAATTGTCCGGTATGTCAGACAAGCGACATATGATTCCTGAAATTAACAAAGCGATGAGACCACAATGACAGATTCTGTAGATCAAGCTGTATTACAACGTGCTGCCCACATGGTGTTAGAACAGGCTAAATTACAAGGAGCCACTGCTTCTGAAGCGGGTGTTAGTCACAGTACAGGACTTTCTGTCACCGTCAGGCATGGGGATGTTGAAGTCTTGGAGTACAACAAAGATACAAGTCTTGGTTTAACGGTCTATTTTGGTGATAGCAAAGCTTCAGCGAGCACGTCAGATTTATCAGAACAAGCTATCAAAGATGCGGTGGCCGCCGCTTGTGGCATTGCCAAACACACAGAAGCTGATGATTGTGCTGGTTTAGCGGACAAGGCCTTAATGTCAACTGATTTTCCGGATTTATCGACATACCACCCATGGGATATTAGTGCTGAGCATGCCATTGAGTTAGCAACGGAATGTGAGCAAGCCGGTTTTGACGTTGATAAGCGAATCAGTAATTCAGAAGGTGGGAGCGTTTCAAGCCACCAAGGTGGACGCGTTTATGCTAATAGTCATGGTTTCATTGGCAATAGCACGGGAACCAGACACAGTTTGTCATGTACATTAATCAGTGAAGACAGCAAAGGCATGCAGCGAGATTATTGGTATGATCTTGCAAGAGATGCTAATGACTTAGCCTCAGTAAAAAGTATTGGTCAACGGGCAGCTGAGAACACACTCAACCGTTTAGACTCACAAACAATAGCAACTGGTAAGTATCCTGTGGTGTTTGCAGCGGATATTGCAGCGTCATTATTTGGCCAGTTTATTTCTGCGATTCGTGGCGGTGCATTATATCGACAGTCATCTTTTCTGATTGACCACTTGGGCAAAAAAATCTTTCCAGAGTTCATGCATATTCATGAGCAACCTCACTTGATAAAAGGGCTAGGGAGTACCAGTTTTGATAGTGAGGGCGTAGCGACAACAGCCAGAGACATTATCAAGGAAGGGGTATTACAAGGGTACGTCCTTGATAGTTACTCAGCGCGAAAGCTCAATATGACCACAACAGGGAATGCTGGAGGCGTCCACAACTTAACGGTCAAGCACAATGATTTGAGCTTTAATACCTTGCTCAAAGAGATGGGGACGGGTGTACTAGTCACTGAAACGATGGGGATGGGCGTGAATATTGTGACGGGTGATTATTCGCAAGGGGCAGCGGGTTTTTGGGTTGAAAATGGTGAAATTCAATATGCGATTGATGAATTTACTATCGCCAGTAATCTACGCGATATGTTTATGGGAATTCAAGCTGTTGCGAACAATATAGAAACGCGAAGCAGTACTAAAACAGGAGCGGTTTGGATTGATAAGATGATGGTGGCAAGCTAGCCGTAAGCAGGATTAAACTTGGTATACGGTCTCAATGAGAGGGGTAATGTCAGTTAAATCACCAACAGCAAACAAACTTTTCACCAACTCTTTAATTCGGCGGACATGGTGAGGGCTATGCCGACGCAAACCAGAAAGTTGCTGTTCTAAGTCGGGCTCTCGGCCGATGGATATGTTTTTGATACCCGTTAGGTCGCAATGAAAAAAGCGGTATTCAGTCTGTAGCAAAGCGCGATTAATAAAAGCTGATTTTTGTTCAGGTGATAAAAGATTCAAGTCAGTTTTTATTTGCCATTGTGACGCCTTATTGCGGTAACAATAGATACCGAAATTAGGAATAGCCGTAAAATTATCGAGTGTGATACGAACTAACTCAGACATGTCAGTGGCTAAGGCACTTAATGCCTGCCACAAATCGACAGACGCATCAGCTTGATTGGCATCAGTCTGAGCAATGGCTTGGATTACGCGATTTTTATCTGTATTCAGGCCTAGAAAAAAAGGTAGGTTGGGCATTGCATGAGTGAGTTGGTTACCCAGTAGTTTGGATTCTTGAATCACAAATTGGTCGTGATTATCCAATGCCAACTGGTTTCTATTTTCTTCAATAATGTCGGCAAAAAACCGGTTTAATTTCTTGCCGCAGGCCATTACATTTCGCTCTAAACCCAGAGTTGTGATGCCTTCCCAGTATTGTCTACGACGGACAATAAAAGGTATATCGCTTAATGTCACTTTTTTTGTTTTACTTTGCCAACGAATAAAATTAATACGAACAATAGTGCCTTCAGTCACAGGGAAATCGCCAGATAATGCTAGCGACATTCCCACTTCAGAAACGTCGAGAGTTGAAACCAGAAGGTGTTCGTCCATCAAGTAGAGCGAAATATCAGTATGAATTAAGAAGCGTTGACTTTTACGATCAATATGGTGATGTAGCGGTTCAGGTTGAGGTAAAACAGAGGAGAGGACCTGTTTATTGGTCATCATTGATAACTCAGGAGTCGAATCTGTTGACTGAGGCAAGTGGCGACAACTTTGGCTAATATCAGATAAGGTGATGAGCTGACTAATTCCGGCAAGATGCAACTGTAGTGTATTCGCTTGCGCCTCATTGATATCGAATAAATGACTAAATTGTTGTTTAAAATCGTCATCAGAAAAGGATAAAGCATAGCTTTGCAATAACAAAACTTGCTCGAATGGCTGGGATAATGCTAGCGCAAGGTTTTTTCTGTCATCACATGGAATAACAATGCTGTTGGCAATGTTGTTTTCAAGTGAAATAAATGCCAGATAACCCCGTTGTTCGTCAACCACTTGCTGGATAGGTAAGAGTGATAAATTGAGTTTGCCTTCGGCATCTAAAAGAAGGGTCATGATTTTTTCAGATTCAGGGTTTAAGTGAATGGTTTTAATAGGGTCTGGGTCATTAAGTTTACTCAACCAAATCAGAGGCTTTTTAGTTGTATTGTGATGCAGCCGGAGATAAAACTCATGGGCAATATTAAGCAGCTCATGCTCTACATCCAATCGACGAAGACTTTGATGTTGTACAGCCCAGTCAGCAAACCAATTTGTGAGTGCTAGAGTGTCATCAATCCGTTTTAAAATCAGATGAGTACGCAGTTCATCATGCTCGATTTTTACGATCTTATGCCTAACTTGAAGCAGTAGCTCTGGATCGACTTTAGATTTCAACTCCATAAAATTAACAATAACAATAGCATTGTTATTTAAAGTGTAAGCGCGTTTCATGACGGCGCGGATTGAGGTACTAGAAATATCGATCGTCGCCGCATGATACATCACATCGTCAAGCAGTATTTCAAGCCGTGTCGTATAAAGAATGCGTAGACTTTCACGTTGAAAAATCTTATCGAAGGGGAGAAGTTGAATCTGGTCGCTATGAGGCTTCAGAATGCTTTGGGTTACTTTAACCGGGGGTAGATCAGTCGTTTGCGAGAGCGTTTTTATCGCTTTCAAGACCATTTCATATACCCCGATGGTGTACTGGCCATCGAATCGCTCCATCAAGCGTTTGGCTAATAAATAGCCGCGGTCATCGAGGTAATGTGTCACACCACCAAATTGATAGGCTTGGCATTCACCGACGACTTTATTGCGTAAATCAATTGCTAAACTAGAGGGTTTAGTCATTCTCACACGTTCTTGCTGCTGTAAGAATGCTTTGTTTTTTGCTAAGCGCTCACCAAGGTCAGCCATAATCTAACGCGTCTGATTCTCTTGTGGTGTTCTCGCTTGTATACTCAAGGCATGAATATCCTGCTTCATTAAGGTGCCAGCGGCCTCGTAAACTAACCGATGGCGCTTGAGCAATGATAAGCCATCAAATTGCTTACTGACGATAATGACAGTGTAGTGCCCTCCGCCGGTATTACCTGCATGTCCAACATGAAGAGCACTGTCATCCTTAATAGCAAGGTGACTCGGGTTGAGAATGGCTAAAGCAGTTTCTAATTGGTCAATAGTTGTCATGGTAAGACTTTTTTGAAAGGTTTGATAATGACGCTGGCGTAAACACCGGCATCGACATAAGGGTCAGCATCAGCCCAAGTTTGTGCGGACACTAAATCGACGAACTCTGCAATAATCAGGCTGCCAGTAAAACCAGCGTTACCTGGGTCTTCATTATCAATGGCGGGGTGGGGCCCTGCGATAATTAAGCGGCCTTGTGACTGTAAAGCCTCTAGCCGTGCAAGGTGACTAGGTCTTGCAGTGATGCGTAAGGGTAAGCTATCGGCAACATCCTCGCTTATAATGGCATATAGCATTATGACGGCTCCGAGTTGTGTTCTGTGGGCTCGAGGATATATTGACTGAGATAGAATGACTGGCCGATGATAAACACAATCGTTAAGCCGAGTAGGCCAAAGAGTTTAAAATTAACCCAAGTTGCCTCGTCGAAATTAAAGGCGACATAAATATTTGCAATGCCGGATAGTATAAAAAATAAAATCCATGCGACGTTTAGGCAAGACCAAATAGGACTAGGGAGCTTGAGGTGCTCTGACATCATTCTCTCAAGTAAAGACTGACTTGTGAATAACTGAGCGCCAAGGAACCCTAATGCAAATAACCAGTTGACCACTGTCGGCTTCCACATAATAAAGTATGGGTCTTGGAGCCAAAGTGTCGCGCCACCCAACATAACAACTAAAACAAGCGTTATCAGGTGCGATTTTTCCAGTTTCCCGTGACGAGTCCAGTTGTAGGCATTTTGACAAATTGTCGCGACAATCATAACGGCAGTGGCAACATATATGCCTTTAATATCATAGCTTTGCCCATAAAAATGGTAGACTCCCCCGCCCAGCTTATAAGCGATAAAAAACAAGGCTATCGGTAAAAAATCAAAAAATAATTTCATGCTATCCAATATCAATTCAATGACAAAGCCTATTCTAACGTAAAATCTGTCTCATGACTTGTTATGACTTACATAGTCATTCGATAGCATCGGATGGCAGCTTGACACCAGAAAAATTGATCGCGAGGGCGGTCGAGCAGGGTGTTGATGTCTTGGCACTAACTGACCATGACGGTACGGAAGGTATTTCGCAGGCACTGAAAGCGGCAGAAAACACATCATTATCGGTCATCCCCGGCGTTGAAATCTCGGTGACATGGGGTAGTAATACTATTCATATAATTGGTTTGAATGTCGATAGAAACAATGTCGATCTTGAACAAGGATTGAAGAAAATTAGGCAGTATCGCCGCGATCGTGCAGTCAAAATTGCTGAACGTCTTGAAAAGTCAGGCATAACAGGTGCTTATGAAGGTGCAAGCCAATATGCATCTCCGGTAATGCTAGGTCGAGTTCATTTTGCTAAGTTTTTAGTAAAAGAAGGCTATGCTAAAAGCATGAGTGATGTATTCAAACGCTATATGGTTAGAAACAAACCGGGTTACGTAACAGGTGAATGGGCAAGTTTAGAACAAGCAATCACTTGGATTAATCAAGCGGGTGGTCAAGCGGTGATTGCTCATCCGGCACGTTATAAAATGACAGCCACGAAACTAAAGCGCTTAATGACTGATTTTAAAAATTTGGGCGGTGCCGGTATTGAAGTGGTTTCCGGCAGACAACATCCCGAGGAAATAAAAACGTTAGCTAAATTGGCCAATGAATTCGAGTTGTTGGCCTCTCGCGGGTCAGATTTTCACTCGCCAGACAATACTTGGGTCGAGCTAGGGCGTATTCCCATCTTGCCAAAAGACGTCACGCCGATATGGCAAGATTGGTAAGGCATTGTTAACAAAATAGTTTACCTATAATTCTGACCTTGTGTATCATGCACTGTCCACACAGGGCGGTAACCGACAGAACACAGATGAGCCAACGTTTTTATATTCATCCAGACAACCCGCAAAAACGGCTGATTACGCAGGCATGCGACATTATCCGTCGTGGCGGCTTAGTTGTTTATCCGACCGACTCAGGCTATGCCTTGGGTTGTCATATTGGTGACAAAAATGCGATGGACAAAATTCGTCGCTTGCGTCAATTAGATCAGGACCATAATTTCACATTAGTCTGTCGTGATCTATCTGAAATTTCGCTTTACGCCAAAATAAATAACACTGTTTTCAGGAGTATCAAGGCCAACACTCCAGGGGCTTATACCTTTGTTTTACCTGCTACAAAAGAAGTGCCTCGCCGCCTACAACATCCTAAACGCAAGACCATAGGCTTGCGTATACCGGATAATAAAATTTCTTTAGCTCTGTTAGAAGAGCTCAATGAGCCCTTAATGAGTTCAACTTTGATTTTGCCAGGTGAAACATCTCCAATGACGGATGTCGATGATATTGTTGAACAAGTTGGCAAACAAGTGGATTTAATAATGGATGCTAGCTACTGTGGCAGTGAGCCGACAACGGTTATTGAGTTTATCGATGATATGCCAGAAATTATGCGTGTTGGCCTTGGTGATCCTACGCCGTTTGAAATCGAATAATGTCCTGGATTTTCCTCGGCATCATACTTGTTTTGCCGTTAGTCTTATTACCATATATCGGGTATCGTGCTGCCAAAGTCGATTGGCAATTAAAGGGCATCAATTGGGTTGATGGCCTAATTAGACTATTGTGTAAGCATGTTCATGGTTTAAATGAGACACAACAAATCCCTCTGCCTGCCACTGGATCTGCCATTGTCGTCGCCAACCATATTTCAGGCTTAGATCCTTTATTATTAATCAGTGCTTGTCGAAGGCCATTGAGATTTTTAATTGCCAGAGAGGAATTCGAGCGTCCGGGCCTAAATTGGTTGTTTAAGGCATCAGGTTGTATTCCCGTCGATCGATCAGGCAGGCCAGAAAAAGCCTTGCGACAGGCCTTACGTGCTTTAGAGCAAGGTGAGGTGATTGTTTTATTTCCTCATGGAAAAATTCATCTTGATACCGATCCCCCCCTCAAAATAAAGGGTGGTGTCGCTCGACTAGCGGCTTGGTCTCGAGCGCCAATTTATCCTGTTAGAATAGAGGGCGTCAAAGGGCTAGGTAAGGTGGCCCTAGCACCTTTATTACCTAGTGATGTCATTCTGACAATTCATGAGGCCCAGTTTTGCCAACCAGAACAGATGAAGCACTGCTTAGCAGAAATAACCAAGGCAATATCAAAAGGGAGTTAGATAAACTTGATTTCCGGTTTTAGCCCCCCCATCTATAAAATCACGTACTTTTTATAAGGGTAGCGAATCATGCAAGCGGATAAGTTAACCAGTAAGCTTCAAGAAGCACTCAGCGATGCTCAAAGCATGGCCCTGGGGCGGGACCATCAATTTATAGAGCCCACGCATTTAATGCTGGCATTGGTTTCGCAACAAGCGGGCACTGTAAAACCGTTACTAATGCAAACAGGAGTCAATATTGCGGCTTATCGAACTCAGCTAGAGGAACAATTAAGTCGTTTCGCACAAGTTGAGGGTGGCAGTGGTGATATTCATATTTCACAAGATTTAAGTCGCTTATTTAATCAAGTAGATAAATTAAAACAAAAGCGTCAAGATCAATATGCATCGAGTGAACTATTTGTTTTGGCATTGATTGAAGATAAAAATCAAGCGGGTGAATGTTTACGAAATAACGGCGGAAATAAGAAAGCCATTGAAAAAGCCATTGACAAGATGCGAGGTGGTGAAAGCGTGACAGACCAAAATGCAGAAGAGCAGCGTCAAGCATTAGAAAAATATACGATTGACCTGACCGATTATGCCGAAAGAGGAAAGTTGGACCCTGTTATTGGTCGCGATGATGAGATTCGTCGCACGATTCAGGTATTACAGCGTCGAACTAAAAATAACCCCGTATTAATTGGTGAACCAGGAGTCGGTAAAACTGCGATAGCAGAGGGCCTTGCTCAAAGAATAGTCAATGGCGAAGTGCCCGAGAGTATGAAGCACAAACGGCTGTTATCCTTGGATATGGGGGCATTAATCGCCGGCGCTAAATTCCGAGGTGAGTTTGAAGAACGGTTAAAAGCAGTTCTAAAAGACTTATCCAAGCAAGAAGGCCAAATCATTTTATTTATAGATGAAATTCACACCATGGTCGGTGCGGGTAAAGCAGAAGGAGCCATGGATGCAGGCAATATGTTGAAGCCCGCTCTTGCCCGAGGCGAATTGCACTGCGTTGGCGCCACGACATTAGATGAATATCGTCAATACATTGAAAAGGATGGTGCTTTAGAACGCCGCTTCCAGAAAGTTTTGGTTGGCGAACCCAGTGTCGAAGATACCATTGCCATTCTACGCGGTTTAAGCAACCGTTATTCATTGCATCATAACGTTGAAATTACTGATCTTGCCATTGTGGCTGCAGCGACTTTATCACACCGCTATATTAGCGCTCGGATGTTACCGGACAAAGCCATAGACCTGATTGATGAAGCGGCCAGCCGTATTCGAATGGAGATGGACTCTAAACCCGAGTTCATGGACCGGATTGAACGGCGTTTAATTCAGTTAAAGATGGAACAGATAGCCTTACGCAAAGAGTCGGATGACGCGTCGAAAAAACGGCTTAAAAGTTTGGAAGATGAAATCGTAGCACTAGAGCGTGAGCATGCTGACCTTGAAGAGGTGTTGAAAGCTGAAAAAGCAATGATGCATGGCAGTCATGACAATAAAGAGCAGCTAGAAAAAGCGAGAATGGAATTAGAAATAGAAACCCGCAATAACAATCTTGATAGGATGTCTGAACTCCAATACGGCATCATTCCTGAATTAGAGAAGCAGCGAGCCCTTGTAGAGCAAGCTGAAAAACAAGAGTTCACACTATTACGTAATAAAGTTGGCGAAGAAGAAATTGCTGAAGTAGTGTCAAAATGGACCGGTATTCCTGTTGCCAAGATGATGGAAGGCGAGCGAGATAAATTACTTAAAATGGACGAAGCTTTGCACCAACGTGTCATTGGGCAAGAAGAAGCCGTTAACTCCGTTTCAAATGCCATCAGACGCTCAAGAGCGGGCTTAGCCGATCCAAATAAACCCAACGGCTCCTTCTTATTCCTGGGGCCAACAGGAGTTGGTAAGACCGAATTGTGTAAAGCACTCGCTTCATTTTTGTTCGACACTGAAGAAGCCATGGTACGGATTGATATGTCTGAGTTTATGGAAAAACACAGCGTGGCAAGATTAGTGGGGGCTCCTCCAGGCTATGTTGGTTATGAAGAGGGCGGATATTTGACGGAAGCGGTGAGGCGGAAACCCTATTCTGTCATTTTATTAGACGAAGTGGAAAAAGCACATCCGGATGTATTCAATATCTTGCTACAAGTATTAGATGACGGACGTTTAACAGATGGTCAAGGCCGAACAGTTGATTTTAGAAATACGGTCATTGTGATGACATCGAACTTAGGCTCTAATGTAATTCAAGAATTGGCCGGTGAAGAGAAGTATGACCAGATGAAGGCATCTGTTATGGAGATTGTAGGTCAACATTTCAGACCTGAATTCATCAATCGAGTGGATGATGTGGTGGTCTTTCATCCATTAAAACGAGAGCAAATTCATGCCATTGCAAAAATCCAACTAGGGCTTTTGAAACAACGTTTATTAGAACACGAGATGGGCTTTGAAATCAGTGATGCCGCATTGGACTTAATTGCTCAAGCTGGTTTCGACCCCGTTTATGGTGCGAGGCCATTGAAACGCGTCATTCAACAACAATTAGAAAATACCTTGGCACAAGAAATACTGTTGGGACATTTCAAAGCCGGAGATAACATTAAGGCCGACGTGCAAAATGATACGTTAAATTTTTCCGTTTAAATATCATGGTTTGAAGAGGGCTAATCGGTTTAATTAATTGGCGATGTCGACCTCTCTGATTGCGTGATATTAAACCCCCATTCGTCGGCATAATCAGCTTCAGGCTTAGGTCTACCAATGTGGTAACCCTGAGCATGATCAACACCGAACTCTTTCAAGAGCGCCAATATTTCAGCATTTTCGACATATTCAGCGGTTGTTTTTTTACCCATACCTTTAGCCACATCAATTAAAGCTTTTACAAATAATTGGTCATCCGTATTTTTGTCTAAATCCTTAATGAAAATGCCGTCAATTTTAATGATATCAACCGGCAACTCTCGAATATAGCCAAATGAGGAAAACCCGACACCAAAGTCATCAAGTGCAAATTGGCAACCCAATG
>JBLIIN010000006.1:0-24305 GCA_047635075.1 Methylophagaceae bacterium
TCGTTGAGATGTTACAAACTCAACCGAATTGGCAGCTTGAGCAGGCGGAGACTGAGTCATTTGTAGCGACTTTGTCGAATATGATGACAGGGTTGGTTGTTGCAGGTTTGTTTACCAATGTCGTCCTCGGGCTACTACTAGGCCGAGCATGGCAAGCTGGCTTATATAACCCGGGTGGTTTTGCTGAAGAATTCCAGCAAATACAGTTGGGGAAAGTGCCAGCAATAATAACGATATTGATGGCAGCAATTGCCCTAATATCGGGCGCAGGATTTGCAATAATACAAAATTGCTTACCGATATTATTGGTTTTATTTTCTGTGCAAGGTGTTGCCGTTGTGCACTGCGTTGTTAGAATGCAACAGAAACACAAAGGCTGGTTGGTCGTAATGTATGTCCTACTGTTGGTGATGATGCCTCAAATGGTATTTTTATTAGCGGTAGTAGGTGTTTTAGAACAGTGGTTTAATTTTCGGCGTCGCTCAGTTGAGCGAGGCGAGTGATTTTATAAAGCAGTGATAATACTGCGAATGAGGGTAGAACGATGCAAGTAATTTTGCTAGAAAAAATGCAGAAACTTGGTAACTTAGGTGATGAAGTCAATGTGAAGTCCGGTTTTGGCCGTAACTTCTTAGTACCTAAAGGTAAAGCCTTACCTGCAAACAAAAGAAATAGAGAAGTATTTGAGGCACGTCGTGCTGACTTAGAAGCAGCCGCCGCTAAATTATTAGGTGTTGCTGAGCAGCGCCAACAAAAATTAGTATCCGCTGGTGAAGTCGACATTATGGCCAATGCCGGAATCGAAGGTAAATTATTCGGTTCTGTTGGCGCGAGTGATATTGCCGATGTGCTAAATGCGCAAGGCGCTGAAATTGATCGTAATGAAGTGCGTTTACCAGCAGGCCCATTGCGCCATACTGGCGAGTACAACATCGATGTTCAATTACACTCAGATGTTGTTGTGACAGTAAAAGTCAACATTTCTTCAGAAGCACAACTTCAAGCACAGGCTGAAGCTGCAGAAGCAGATAAAGCAAGAGCAATTGCTCTAGAAGAGCAAGAAGAGATTGCTAAAGCACAAGAAGAAGCGTAAGAAAAGATGTTCTGCTAACACCGTAGTGGTCCTGCGGTGTTAGCAAATTAACGCCATTGTTTGAATAAAATTAAATAAGCGATGGTAACGTAATTATTCTGTGTCATGGCTAGATGGATAAAGTACTGTGGAAGATTCAAATTATCTTGACTCATATAAAGATACAGCCACAGAGGCATTGAAAGTCCCGCCACACTCGATAGAAGCCGAGCAATCTGTGCTGGGTGGACTCTTATTAGACAATGAAAGCTGGGAAAAAACAGCAGATTTGATTGTCGAAAAAGATTTTTACCGCCGAGATCACCAACTCATATTCCGAGGTATATCCGCTTTATTCGAGCAGTCTCAACCTGTCGATGTGATTACCTTGGCGGAATATCACGATAAGCGTGGTGAACTCGACCAAGTGGGTGAATTAGCCTATCTCGGCATGCTATCTCGCAATACCCCTAGCTCAGCCAATATCGTCGCATATGCTTCTATTGTGAGAGAACGTTCCATTTTACGTCAATTAATTGCAGTGGGCACTGCCATTTCAAATGTTGCTTTTAATCCCGAAGGCAGAAGCAGTGATCAAATGCTGGATATCGCTGAAGGGCAAGTATTTGAAATAGCAGAAAAAGGTGCGAAAAGAGCTGGTGGTTTCGTTCAAGTAAAGGAAGTCCTGAGCAGAGTCGTAGACCGCATTGATACTTTGTTTGAACAAGATAGCCCGATTACTGGTTTGTCGACTGGTTTTACCGATTTTGATGAACAGACTTCAGGCTTACAACCCGCGGATCTAGTCGTTGTAGCCGGTAGGCCATCGATGGGCAAGACAACTTTTGCGATGAACCTAGCTGAAAATGCCGCAATTAAAAGTAAACAACCTGTCGCAGTTTTTAGTATGGAAATGCCAGCGGATGCCCTAGCAATGAGGATGTTATCTTCATTAGGTCAGATAGATCAGCATCGCCTTCGTACCGGTAAATTAAATGATGATGATTGGCCAAGGTTGACATCAGCCATCGCCTTATTGAATGAGGCGCCTTTATTTATAGATGATACGCCAGCGCTAACGGTGACTGAGTTGCGGGCGAGAGCGCGTCGATTGAAGCGCGAACATGGCCTGAGCCTCATCGTAATAGATTACATACAATTGATGCAAGGCAGCGGCAAGAGCGGGGAAAATAGAACAACAGAAGTATCTGAAATATCTCGATCTTTGAAAGCATTAGCCAAGGAGCTAGCCGTGCCAGTGATAGCGCTATCACAGCTAAATAGAAGTCTGGAGCAACGGCCTAATAAGCGACCGATCATGTCTGATTTACGTGAGTCAGGTGCGATTGAGCAAGATGCTGATCTAATTGTCTTTATCTATCGCGATGAAGTTTACAACGAAGATTCACCAGAAAAGGGCAAAGCCGAAATTATTATCAGCAAGCAGCGTAATGGCCCGATAGGGACAGTTGCACTGACTTTCCAAGGTAAATATACTCGTTTTGAAAACTTTGCTTTTAATAATTATGACGATTACGGTTAACGAAAAATTTGCTAATGTATCCTGTCGCAGAGATTAGCCTCCAGGCATTAAAACACAACTATTCAAGGGTGAAAGATTTCGCACCCAATAGTAAAGTAATGTCGGTTATTAAGGCCAATGCTTATGGGCATGGAGATATTGAAGCGGCTAAAGCTCTGCATAAAAGTGATGCCTTTGCAGTTGCTCGCTTGTCGGAAGGGATTCGTTTGCGTGATGCGGGTATAGCTAAACCTATCGTGTTACTAGATGGAGTTCACTCTAAAGCTCAATGCCAACAGGCATCAGAATATTCTTTGTCTCCTGTTTTTCATCACCATCAACAAATACAGTGGTTATCTGAACTGCGACTGGCAAAGCCATTGTTATTTTGCTGGCTAATGGTGGAAACCGGTATGCATCGGTTAGGGTTTACGCCTGACAAAATTAATGATGCAGTAATAAGCTTAAAAAACACCCAAAATATCGAAGGTGAAGTGGGTTTAATGAGCCATTTTGCTAATGGCGATAGGGTGGGCGATGAACGCAATGCTAAACAACAGACCGTCCTGACACATGTCATGCTTGGCCATACAGGTCCAATTAGTATGGCAAGTTCGGCAGCTATTATGTCTCTATCAGATAGTCATCATCATTGGGTGCGGCCAGGTTTGATGCTTTATGGCGCTTCTCCTTTTGGTAATCAGACAGCACAATCACTCAACCTTAAACCCGTGATGACGACGAAAGCACAGCTTATCTCAGTCGATCAGCTTCAAGTTGGGGATGAAGTAGGTTATGGGGGTACTTGGTATGCCAAGGACTCAATGCGTGTAGGGATAGTCAATATGGGCTATGGGGACGGTTATAGCCGTCTATTATCTAATGTAGGGTATGTTAGCCTTCATAATCAGGCGGCGAAAGTCTTGGGCCGGGTATCAATGGATATGATCTGTATTGATTTATCAGAATTAGATAACGCAAAAATAGGTGATGAAGTAATTCTTTGGGGAGATGAAATCGTGCCGGTCGATCAGCTTGCCAAACAGGCAAACACCATTTCTTATGAAATCTTATGCCAGCTTAATCAGCGGGTGATGAGGCACTATCATGGCTAAGATTAAACGGGTTTATAGTTGTAGAGACTGCGGGTCGCAAACACCACAATGGGCAGGGCAATGTGGTGAGTGTGGTGCTTGGAATAGTTTAGCAGAAGAGGTTCAAGCTGCCTCATCACCCACAAGTCAAGCGGCAATTACCCGGCATACGGGGTACGCCGGTGAGCAAAAAGGTCAAGTACAGACACTAAGTGAAGTCACTTCTGAGCAGGCCGTTCGGTGGACAACAGGGCTAGCAGAGTTAGATCGAGTTCTAGGTGGAGGCTTAGTAACAGGCTCGGTCGTGTTGATAGGAGGTGATCCAGGCATCGGTAAGTCAACCTTATTATTACAAGCCATGGCGATGATGGCCAAAACGAGTGGTGTGAGTCCCTTATACGTCAGCGGTGAAGAATCCCTACAACAAATTCGATTGCGTGCAGAACGTTTAAAGCTTGAGAATGTGCCACTAAACCTCCTTGCTGAAACCCATGCTGAGCAGATGATAACGACGGCCAAGATACTCAAGCCGCAAGTAATGGTAGTTGATTCAATTCAAACGGTATTTACTGAGCTACTTCAATCAGCTCCCGGCACTGTCGCTCAAGTACGAGAAAGTGCTGCCCAATTAGTCCGTTTCGCTAAATCAAGCGGCACTACCATGATTTTGGTTGGACACGTTACAAAACAAGGTGCACTAGCAGGACCAAGAGTGCTCGAACATATGGTTGATACCGTTTTGTATTTTGAGGGTGATTCATCGATACGTTTCCGTATTTTACGGGCGGTGAAAAACCGCTTTGGTGCTATTAATGAGCTGGGCGTGTTCGGCATGACAGAGCTAGGTTTAAAAGAAGTTAGTAATCCTTCAGCCATTTTCCTCTCACGTGGTAATGAGGACTTAGCAGGAAGCGTTGTAACCGTTATTCGAGAGGGTAGTCGGCCAATGTTGGTCGAGGTCCAAGCCTTAGTTGATGATAGCCCGTTAGGAAACCCACGTCGGGTTTCGGTGGGACTAGATCAAAACAGACTGGCAATGTTATTGGCTATCCTTCACCGACATGGTGGGATCACTTGTAGTGACCAAGATGTATTTATCAATGTGGTTGGTGGCGTTAAACTAAGTGAAACAGGCGCTGATCTTGCAGTGTTAGCAGCAGTATTATCCAGTTTAAGAAATAAACCGATTGCTCATGATCTCATTATTTTTGGTGAAGTCGGACTAACAGGAGAAATACGGCCTGTGCAAGCGGGAGAAGAACGAATTAGTGATGCCGCTAAGCATGGTTTTAAACATGCGATAGTGCCCAAATCTAATGCACCACGTAAAGCAATAAAAGGAATTGATGTGGTGGCGGTACAGCATCTATCAGAAGCGATTGAGGCACTGAAGTAAGGACAATGTTAAAAACCTGAAGTAGTGACGGTGCAGCCTTCAACCTCGGTTGCGTAGCGGAGACGATACTCGGTGTTGTCGCGATAGGTATACTGACAAATACCATTGCCAAGATAACCATGCTCAAATTTTTCATCTGGCTGGTTGCCACAGTCTGTTAAGCCGTTCTCACAACGATCCATAATGAGTAAAAAAACAGTTAGGCAATCTGTCGAATTATCCGCACTCGGATTGGCCTCAGAATTGATAGCCCAATGCTGAACTGGACAGCCGAACTGGCTGAAATCGACCATATTGATGAACCCGCTCCCTGACAAAGCCAAGTTATTGCGCTGCTCATCACTGGCCCGCCACTTTACTTGAGCAATTTTAACTGCATAGCGAAATGCACTTTCTGTTGATTTGACAACGGCCAGTTCAGCCGAATCTTGCAAGTTTAAAAACCGGGGCAAAGCGACGGCGGCTAGCAAGCTAAGGAGGACGATGATAGATATTAATTCAACAAGCGTAAAGCCTCTGTATTTCATTGCGTTTATGGTTTATAAAATAAGTTCAAGATGTGATCAAGGACGATAGCTCACGGTGCAATAGAGATTCATCCCCTAAATTCAGTGATAGCAATTGTCGAAGATGAACTAAGCTGTCTAAGTCAACTTGTTGACATTCAAAGCCAATATTTTTCTCACTAAGATGGGCAACCGTGCTGAGCATTGTGATGACTAAATGTGCCTCATCCAAAATTAAGTCAACATGATAAGTAACGCCTAATTGGCCTACCCAATGTTCAGGTTTTTCTAATAGTAAACCTTTCAATGACACGTCTATCACTGCGCAATTGGGGTACAGTTCACCCTGGGTATCGTTGATACGAGCATGGGCATCAAATGGAATACGACTAAATCGTCTCTTTTCGTGTCGATTGTTATCTGCCATTGCTCGCTCCGTGATAAATTGTAGCAATATTATCACTCATTTAAGGAGTAGGGAATGTTGTGGGTGAAAGCCTTTCACATTATGTCTGTCATTACATGGTTTGCTGCCCTGTTTTATTTACCCCGTTTATTTGTTTATCACGCAATGAGTGAGGATGAAATAAGTAATGCTCGGTTTAAAATAATGGAACGGAAATTATACCGAGGTATTATGACCCCGAGTGCCATTATCGCTTTGATACTGGGCGGGTGGCTGATGAGCTATTATCCTATATCAGCATTATTGAGCATGGGCTGGTTACAAGTGAAATTGGTTTTAGTCACAGTGTTATTCGCCTACCACGGCATGTGCGGGCGAATATTGAAAGAATTCGCCAACGATAATAACCAACGTTCACATGTCTACTATCGTTGGTTTAATGAGTTGCCAGTATTGATTTTAATTTCAGTTGTCATCTTAGCGGTTGTAAAACCATTTTAATCTGAGTATTCGAATATCTTAACCACACGCTGAACGCCAGCTGAGCTGGACACAATCTGGACCGCTTTTTGTGCTTCTTCGCGTGTCACAACACCCATTAAGTAAACGATACCGTGTTCTGTCACCACTTTGATGAAAAAGGGATCTAGGTTTTTTTCGGCTGTGATTTTTGCTTTGACCTTTGAAGTAATCCAAGTGTCACTGACACGTGATGGAAGAGCACTAGGAGCAGCAATAATGAGCTCATTGTGAATAGAACGGACTTTAGGGATGATGCGAACAAGATCATAAATCTGTTGTTTAAGCTGCTCTGTTAAGGCCTCACCTGTCAGTAATACTGTACCATTGTAGCTGGTCACGTTGAGATGACTTTGATTATAGATTGCCTTATTTCTATAGAGCGCGGTCGCAGCCTTGAACTCAATTCCTTGGTCATCAATCACTGATCCTGCTGTGCGCCGATCATGCACAATTGAAGCGCCGGTTGCAGCGCCAGTAACAAAGGCGGTCGCACAACCTTGTAAAAAAACAAGTGGTATGAGGAGAACAAAAATAAATTTCAATTTTGACATACACGCACCCTAATCAACGACATCATCATTATCTGCGTCTGGCGTGCTTTTGGCTAGTGTTAATTTAGTTGAAAAGCATCTTTTACCCAATTGATATTAAGGTTATTATTGTCTGGTCTTATTCCGATAACATCAA
The DNA here is from genome assembly GCA_047635075.1 of Methylophagaceae bacterium. Classification (GTDB taxonomy): domain Bacteria; phylum Pseudomonadota; class Gammaproteobacteria; order Nitrosococcales; family Methylophagaceae. The sequence continues at coordinate 7,206 of JBLIIN010000006.1, forward strand.
AGCGGTAAAGAGCGTATTGTTGCGTATTTATTTGAAGATAGTATTGCGCTGTTTGGATCAGTCTTCGTTGTTTTTGAAGCGTAACGCTTTCTTCAGCACTACCGAAGCGAGCTGATTTACGTAAGCGTACTTCAATAAACACTAGCGCGAGATTATCTTGCATGATCAAATCTATTTCTCCGCCGCGTTGGCGAAAGTTACGTGAAATCAGTTTTAAACCTTTTTTTTCAAGATAATTCAGCGCTAACTGCTCCCCGGCATCACCAATTTTTTTGGTCGTCACTATTGTTCAGCTTCCGGCGATGCCAGCAATTTAATTTTGCCACCTGAAAAAGTACCCCAATTAAGTTGTCGATTGACGTAACCATTATCATCAATGGATAACGCACCTGTTGCGCCCTGAAAACTCAACGTCGGAGAATGACTGAGACGATTTAGCTCTTGACTCAAACGATAAGCATCAGCGCCTAAAGCATATAACCTTAACAAACGGCCAAAAGAGGTCGACTCTTGTTGCGCCAGTGCTTGATAGGTGTAGTCGACATTTGTAAGCTCAGAAAACACCCATGGAATATCATTAATAAATAATCCATTTAAGTCAATGTCCTGCTGGGTATCCTCTTGGCCAGAATAAGCATGTGACGTTGCGACAATTGGCAACTGACCTGAGCGATGATATCTGAACTGCGGCACTAGCTCCCTGGCTTTATTGGGCCGGGCGGCCAAGAATATGAGGTCGATGTCTTGTCGACGCCGTGGTTCAAACTCAGCAGGAAAGCCAAGCGTTTGTTTCACCTTTTTATAGCGTTGTTCACTCGCAGACAAACCGAAGAGAGGGGCAATCACATTTGCGTAATCATGAAGTGCTTCATCGTATGTCGCTTGTCCCAATAACATGCCACCTTGGGCCGACCACTGCGCTTCAAATGCTGCTGCCATACGTTGGCCCCAAGCTGCCTCCGGCACTACAATCAAAGCTCGGCGATAGCCTTTAGCTATCGCATTTTTAGCAGCAGAAATGGCATCATCTTCTGGTGCAAGGCCAAATTGATACAAATTTGTTTTTTGTCGAAAACCTGACAAACGATTAAGAGCTAAAACGGGGACAGGTAATTGGCGAGACTCAGCCAGAATCTGAATTGATTGTTTATCTAATGGGCCGATAACTAATCCCGCATTGAGGTCAACCGCTTGTTGATAAGCACTCTGAACATTGCTCAAGCCAGTAATAGCATCAGTTTGAGTTTTAATAAAATGTAATTCCGTGCCTGAATTATCAGCATAATGTGCAGCAGAAATCCCTTCCCTGATGGCGCTGGCAACGTCAGCATAAGGCCCTGAGGTGGGTAACAAAATAGCGATACGGCCGATTCTTTGGGGCAGTAGGGTGCCAGTTTTTTCAATTTCTTGTTGGTAGATTGAAGGTGATGCGGGATGGTTTGGATAACTACGCTGCCAATCATCCATTGCAATAATCATAATGTCAGGGTTGTTTTGATATGTTTTAATGATGTAAGCCAAGGCAAACCAGCCACTATCGACACTCGGAGGATAACCCGGGTTGAATAAATCAAGTGCTTGAGAAGTGAGCATCATTAGCGCTTGCCATAACTTCTGTTGATTTACCTTACGTTTTCTATCGGGTAATAAGTTATCGAGTTGGATGTGGCTATTGGCCGTTTCAAGCCAATTTTCACTCACTTGATAGGCTTGAATACGTGCTCGGTATAGCAATCGCTGTTGTTTAGCCGTTAATTCAACAGCGCGATAAGAGGCGAGCAACGCTAACGCCTCTGTGGAATCGAGTTCTTGAGTGGCAATATTAGCTTTTAACAGAGCAATATCAAAAGATAGCGTGGACGTTAACTGTTCTCGATCAATCTTAGCCAAGGTCACGCGGGCTTGGTCAACTTGGCCCAATTGCCAGTAAGCGGAGGCTGCTTGGACATAAAGTCGTGTTTGGTGGGTGCCGCTGCTCGATTCAGCCAACTCTTCATATTGCTGCGCTGCACTAGAAAAATTGCCAGAATGTACAGCAATTTGGGCCTGTGACTCAGCCTCGATATTGGGTACAGCCAGCGGACTCAATGATTGGCAAGCACTCAGAGCCATGGATAACAGCACAATTGTGGCCAGATAAATTCGCGGTAGCGTCATGTTGATAACAAGAGTTTTTTTATAATAATACAAAACATCTTACCTGTTCGCGTATATTACGACCAGAACTGAATGAGTAAATGAAGGCTATTTTTCTGTGACAAAACTAGAATCTGCAGCAAGTTTATATATTGTTGCTACCCCCATTGGCAACTTAGCTGACCTTTCTTCTCGTGCGATTGAAGTTTTGCAAACGGTAGATGTGATTGCAGCGGAAGACACGCGGCATAGCGGCCATCTTTTGCAACATCACAGGATCAAAACTTCTACTGTCTCGTTACATGAGCATAACGAGCAACAACGCAGTGAAGTCTTACTGACACGGTTGCAAAATGGTGAGTCAGTAGCACTGATTAGTGATGCGGGTACTCCTTTGATTAGTGATCCGGGTTATCGATTAGTCACCTTAGTACGAGAGCATGGTATAAAGGTGGTACCTATACCTGGCAGTTGCGCACTAATTGCGGCCTTATCTGCGTCAGGATTACCATCAGATAGATTCAGCTTTGAAGGCTTTTTACCCTCGAAAGTAGGAATGAAAAGGCAAGTCCTGACAAGTTTGAAAAATGAATCTCGCACGTTAATTTTTTATGAAAGTCCGAGGCGTTTGAAATCAACATTGACTGATATGTTGGAGATATACGGCCCAGAGCGTCCAGTCTGCCTAGCAAGAGAATTAACGAAATTGCATGAAACCATTGTTACGCAACCGCTAACTGAATTACTTTCTTGGGTAGAGAGTGACACTAATCAGCAACGAGGCGAATGTGTTTTACTTGTTGCAGGCAATACAGAACAGCGCGATCCAAATGATGCCGAGGCAGAACGCGTACTGTCAATTCTATTAGTAGAATTGTCAGTTAAAAAAGCAGCAGCTATGGCAGCAGGTTTACTGGATATGAGTAAAAATAAAGCGTACGAGTTGGCATTAAAACTTCAGCATAAATAGTGTTTTTCACGTATTCTTGTCCCCTTGAGATGGCCAAACAATCGCACTAAGGCAATTGCCAGAGTGAGGAAAGTCCGGGCTCCAATGGGCAAGGTGCCAGATAACTTCTGGGAGGCGCGAGCCTACGGCCAGTGCAACAGAGAGTAGACCGCCCATCAATTTTTAAACGATGGGTAAGGGTGAAAGGGTGTGGTAAGAGCGCACCGCGCAGCTGGTAACAGTTGTGGCATGGTAAACCCCACCTGGAGCAAGACCAAATAGAAGAGCAGCGTGCATGCACGCAGATATGGCCCGTATCGTTCTTGGGTAGGTTGCTTGAGGCAAACGGTGACGTTTGTCCCAGATGAATGATTGTTCTCGACAGAACCCGGCTTATCGGCCATCTCAAACTTTTTACTTACCATCACATATCAGTGTGTTGGTTATTCTAATTCTCAGGAGTGTTAGTTTCTGGTGCAAAGTCATCAGGTTTTGAGGGATGACACACGCTGTTCTAGATAGGTCTTGCCCCTGACATATCAGAAGACGGCATCTGCCATGCAAAATTAAGCGCAGTTTACGAACTGGTTCCTAATCTATAGCTGTAACTTCGGCGAGCAATAAGCGAACGCTGATTAAGAAGATTCAAAATACTCTCCATTGAAAGAGCATTGAAGGATTATCTCAATAGATGTCTACTTCCTCAATGAACCTTTTTGCAGTTGATGATCAGTCTAATCCTAAAGAGAGACCCATTACGCCAACGCTAGATGAGGTGTGGAGTGATTTTACTAAATGGAAAAACTGGACAGATAAATTAGGTAAGGCCAATTCAACGGGTAATGGATAACTTTTTTTAGAAAATATCTTTGTAGGTAACGTAACTAAACCGATAATCATAAAAACTTCGCCCTAGGTAGCTAAGCTACTTCATTGTAATAAAAAATGACTATAAGCGGATATCTATAAAGTAATTCGCAAAAATGATGGTTACTGTGTCTAACAACTAGTGAACTTGCTTGTCGAAGGTCTGCTTGAGTGGGTCAAGGGCGGTAAGTCAAAAATATTATGCAATTTATAAACAAATGACAACAACAATTTAGTACCAAAGTACAATTGATTCCGTCTATGAATATCTGTAACGTATTTAGTTGGGATGCTATGTTTCGCATTTCAAGTAAGTATCAATCTAAATTAACATAAAAATAACAAGCCAAGTTTGGTGTGAGCCAAGTACGGAAAGCCACAGGTCTTCAGTTTGCGTTTAAAGACAGCTGGGTTGCATTTTTCAATACAGGGAAATGACATGAAAAAAATTATTTTATTAGCTGCAGCATTATTGCTGTCAGCACAAGCACAAGCGGCAAATATTGTTATCAATGGTTCTTTTGAAGACCCAGACATTGCGACAGGTACATGGACTGTTCTGAACTCAATTCCGGGTTGGACCACTGGTGGTGCAGGCGTAGAAATTAGAGACAATGTGGCCGGTACTGCCTACCAAGGTGACCAGTTTGCCGAATTAGACTCACACGGTAATAATTCTAACAGCTCTATTTCACAAATATTAAACACAGTTGTTGGCCAGATGTATGAACTCACATTTGCTTATTCACCGCGCATTAGACAGTCTGATGCGACTAATGGAATTGACGTGTCATGGAATGGTGCTTTATTGAGCACGGTTACAGCAATGGGTAGTAGTGCTCATAACTGGATTGTTTATAGTTTTATGGTAGAAGCCGTAGGTCATGATACCTTGAAATTTGCTGCAACTGGTATTGAAGATACATTGGGCGGCAGTCTTGACGCCATTGAAGTCAATGCGGTTCCAATTCCAGCAGCGGCATTCCTATTTGCACCTGCTTTATTAGGATTCTTAGGTTTACGTCGTAAAACTAAAAGTACAATAGCTTAAATACACAACGAGCACAAAGCATTGAAAAGCCGTGGTGATTAAGTTCATTACGGCTTTTTTGTATCTAAACCAAAACTCTCTGTCCCTGCTGAAAAGCAGAACCTCCTCCTCGGCTCTGTGTGTGCAATACCCATTACTTCTGGCGTCATTTATCCTCCACCTATGTTTTCTATTTTTTCTGGTCCGAGTCATATTGTGAGAGTACCTGCTGAGTAAAGAAAGGGGTACAAAAGGCAATAGTTCTAGCTTATTCTACTGAGCAAGTAATCAATTAGTATTGCTGCTAGGGTCAGTCATGATAGTTTTTGACGTTTGTCCCAGGCCAAGGGTTGTTGTTGGCAGAACTCGGCTTATCGGCGGTCTCATTTTTTTATTTCCCATGCCGATGAATACTGATTGTGTAAGGTGGCTATGGGTCTATCTGGGCTCATGACCTGAGATTTATTTTATAAATCATAATAGGGTTAAATTGAGTGTAAATGCACTTGGCATCTGGTTTTAAAGCATTAATACTATTAAATACAAAGTATTAATGTTACGGTAATTCTGAAAAATTTCAAAAAATCAACAGCTATTTCCAGTTCATAAACAAACCAAAAGGGCTTATTAGGGCTCGGTGTTTGACAACACCAATTGTCGGTAGAACACACATGATAGCGTCGACTCATTAACTGCGTGGATATGAACACACAAAATAATCAATTATATATTGCATTAATCAGCGTTCATGGTCTTATTCGAGGTGAAAATCTTGAGCTGGGCCGCGATGCTGACACCGGTGGTCAGACTTTATATTTCCTAGAGTTGGCTCATGCCCTGAGCAAATTGCCAGAAGTAGGGCAGGTGGATTTATTCACTCGGCGCGTGATCGATGATTCGGTCGATGATGAGTATCAACAAAGCGAGGAACTTCTGAGTGATAATTGTCGTATTGTCAGAATAGAGGCGGGGCCTGAAAACTACATTCCAAAAGAACAGTTATGGGAGTATCTGGATACATTTTCTGATAATTTGGCTGACTATCTGGCAGAAGGTACACGATTACCAGATTTGATTCATAGTCATTATGCTGATGCTGGTTTGATAGGGGCGCATATCGCTAATTTGCATGGTATTCCGCTGGTGCATACAGGCCATTCTCTTGGCCGTGTCAAGCGAGGTCGTTTATTAGCAAGTGGATTAAGCGCTGATCAAATAGAGCTACATTATAATATTTCTCGTCGTATTGAGGCTGAAGAGTTGACATTGGCGACGGCGGAACGAGTCATTACTAGCACCCATCAAGAAATAGAGGAACAATACGAACTTTACGATCACTATCAGCCTGATCAAATGCGCGTTATTCCGCCTGGCACTAACCTTAATTACTTTACGCCACCGGTAGGTAATGAAGCCGAGTCCCTCGAATATGCATTGATGGTTGAACATTTGAAGCAAGCTGATAAGCCGATTATTCTGGCTTTATCGCGACCGGACAAAAGGAAGAATATTGATATTCTAATCGAAGCCTTTGGTGAATCACCGGCGCTACAAGACGCAGCCAATTTGGTGATAATTGCTGGCAACAGAGAGGATATCGATGAGCTAGATCCGGGTGCAAAGGAAGTGTTTCATCAGCTATTAGTGTCAATTGACCGTTACAATCTTTATGGCAAGGTTGCGATGCCAAAACATCATCAACGCAATCAAGTGGCGATGATGTATCGAGCTGCTGCTAATAGCGGCGGCGTGTTTGTGAACCCTGCTTTAACCGAGCCTTTTGGTTTGACGTTGATTGAGGCGGCGGCGTCAGGTTTGCCAATTGTGGCAACAGAAGATGGAGGCCCACAAGATATCATTTCGAACTGTAATAATGGCTTTTTGGTTGACCCTTTAGATGCCGAGGAAATAGCCAAGGTCTTATTAACATTGTTAGAAGATAAGTCGCTCTGGCAAGACCACGCCGATAAGGGTTTGGCTGGGGTACGTGAACATTATTCTTGGCCAGCACATGCTAAAACATATTTGAATATGATCATCCCTCTCATTGAGCGATCAGAACAATTAGAGCGAAAACCGGTGCAACGGCGTACCGCTTTGTACACAGATCGGGCTATCGTCAGTGATCTAGATTTGAATTTGATTGGCGATGAAAACTCATTGAAAGAGCTTATTGCAGTGTTACGCCAACATCGACAAAGTACGCAATTTGCTATTTGCACTGGCAGACGATTAGATGTGGCGCTTCGTATCATGAAAAAGCATAAAATTCCTGAACCGGATATCTTGCTCACCAGTGGCGGAACAGAAATTTATTATATTCCAGAGCTAACCGCTGATGAGGCTTGGGCTCGGCATATTGATTATCAATGGACACCGCACAAGATTACCAGTTTATTGAAAGACTATCCGGGTCTTAAGAGACAGGCGAAACCGGAACAAAGTCGTTATAAAATTAGTTATTTCATCAATCCTGACGTGGCAGATATAGAGGAAATAAAGCGGCTGCTGCACCAAGAAGAGCAGTCTGTACACGTTCAATTTTCTTTTGGGCAATACCTCGATATTTTACCGATGAGAGCATCCAAAGGGATGGCGCTTCGCTATGTGGCCGAACGTTGGCAAATACCACTTGAACGTATTTTTGTTGCGGGTGGTTCGGGCGCAGATGAAGATATGATGCGAGGCAATATGTTGGCGGGGGTAGTGGCGAATAGACATCATGAAGAATTATCGCAATTAATTGATAGTGATAGAATCTATTTTTCTGAGAAACCCTACGCAGCCGGTATGTTGGAGGCGCTTGAGTATTACGATTTTTTTAATGAATGCCGAGATCCAAAGGGATTGAGTTAACGTTTATGAGTCAACGCAGATTATTACTTTGTACCGATATGGATCGGACGATTATTCCTAATGGCACGCAATCAGAACATTCCGATGCACGCAAACGTTTTAAAGCCTTTTGCCAGCATTCTGATGTTGCTTTGGCCTATGTCACAGGCCGGCACAAGTCCTCGGCTCAGCAAGCGATAAAAACCTATTTACTGCCAGAGCCTGATTTTGTGATTACCGATGTTGGCAGCAAGATTCATCAAGTAAAAGAGGGCCAATGGTCAGAGTTGTTAGATCTTCAGCAAGACATCATAAAAAGCTGGAAAGGCAAAAGCCATGCCGAGATTAAGGCTTATTTAATCAATATTCCAGGCTTGCTGTTACAAGAAAGTCATAATCAAAATACCCATAAACTAAGCTTTTACTTACCGCTTTATGCTAACACCAAAATCGTGATGCAAACTATTGAGGCACGTTTGAAAGAGCATGATATTGAGGCCAGCGTTATCTGGAGTATTGATGAACTTAAAAAAATAGGCTTGGTCGATGTTTTGCCCAGTAATGCGAACAAGCTTCATGCCATTCAACTATTACAAAAAAAATTGAATTATAAGCATCATGAAATCATCTTTGCTGGCGATAGTGGCAATGATATGCCTGTGCTAGTGAGCAATTTGAAATCGATCTTAGTCGACAATGCGAGCGATGAAGTTAAAGAGACAGCTTTGCAGCAGTGTTTGCAAAAAAGCCATGAATCATCTCTGTATATAGCTCAGGCTGAACGCTATGGCATGAATGCTAACTACTCGGCCGGTGTGCTGGAGGGTATAGGTCATTATGCGCCGTTATTTGACGTTTTAATCAAAGAATCATGATAAGTAAGAAAGCAGTTATTGTGTTTGGTGAAGTCCTGTTTGATCGCTTTAATTCCGGCGAAGAAATCCTTGGCGGTGCGCCATTCAATGTGGCTTGGCATTTACAAGCTTTTGGCGATAATCCACAGTTTATCTCGCGTTTAGGTCAAGATGATGCCGGTCAGAAAATCCGTGAAGTCATGAACCAATGGGGCATGGGATCACAGCAAGTCCAGACTGATGCGACGCACCCAACAGGCCGTGTTGACATCAACATTATTGATGACGAACCGCATTACGATATTGTGTCGGATATGGCGTATGACTTTATCGAGCCCCTTGATAGTCAGTTTATGATAACCAAGGGCATTTTGTATCATGGCAGCCTAGCTCTCAGGCAACCTCAATCTAGACATGCTTTTGAGATGCTTAGTGAACGATCAGGTCTATCGATTTTTGTTGATGTAAATCTACGTACGCCATGGTGGCATAAAAATGAGATTGAAGGCTATTTACACCGGGCACGCTGGGCAAAATTAAATCATGATGAATTGGCGACGATAGGGATTGAAAATACCGACATTGACCAAGCGGCTAAGCAATTGCAAGTACATTACAACTTAGATCAAGTCATTATCACGCAAGGTGCAGCAGGGGCTTTAGTGTGCACAAAGCAACATGATATCATTCGCGTAGAGCCACCTACAGTGAATCATTTTATTGATACAGTCGGTGCTGGAGATGCTTTTTCAGCACGTTATATTCATGGTTTATTAGCCGGTGAGGCAATCAGCGACATCATTGATGCAGCCCAGAAGTTTGCCATTAAAATAATAGGGCTTCGCGGTGCAACCCCGTCTGAGCCTTCTTTTTATCAGCAATAGACTGATATTATTTCAATTAACATTGCCACGAAGAGCCATATATAAATGTACGAACAAGTTTCACACTCGCTACTGAACGACATTCTGAATCAAATAAAACCAGAGATTTCACGACAAGATTTACGACATTTTTATACTCGCTTAGGTGCAAATTTTTATGCGATTCATTCTTTGTTCGACAAGTTGTACGGCGATCGCGCAGATTTTAAGCCTCAGGCGCAACGTCTCGTTGAGACAATGGCACGGCAATACATTAACCGCAGTGAAAAATTAAAACAAAAAGACATTGAACGCGAAAAAGATTACAACTGGTTTCTAAACCAGAAATGGGTCGGCATGGCGCTATACAGTAGTGGTTTTTCTGGTGACTTAAAAGGGTTGCAATCGCAACTGGGCTATGTGCAAGAGCTGGGAGTGAACCTGCTTCATATAATGCCTATTTTACGTTGCCCTGAAGGCTTCAGTGATGGTGGCTATGCCATCAGTGATTTCCGACAAATTGATCCAAGAGTCGGTACGTTAGATGACTTGAGCGACTTGAGTGAGGAAATGGAGCAGCGTGACATCTTGTTAACACTGGATGTGGTTTTGAATCATACCTCAAATGAACATGAGTGGGCGCAGGAAGCAAGAGCGGGCAATCAGACTTATCAAGATTATTACTACACGTTTGACACCCGAAATGTGCCTGATATGTTTGAACAAAGCATGCTAGAAATTTTCCCTGAAACCGCCCCAGGAAACTTTACCTGGGATGAGGAGATGGGGCGCTGGGTGATGACAGTGTTCAATGATTACCAATGGGATTTGAACTATAGCAATCCTGCGGTGTTGATTGAAATGCTAGACATTATATTATTTTGGGCCAATCAAGGTGTTGATATTCTGAGGCTAGATGCTGTTGCCTTTTTATGGAAAAAAATTGGGAGTACTTGTCAAAATGAACGTGAAGCACATTTAATTTTGCAGCTGCTAAAAGATTGTTGTCAAGTGACTTGTCCGGGTACATTGTTTATTGCGGAAGCCATTGTTGCTCCTGTAGAAGTCACTAAGTATTTTGGTGAAGATGCCATCATTGCTAAAGAATGTGAAATTGCTTATAACGCCACATTTATGGCATTAATGTGGGATGCCGTTGCGACTAAGAATACTAATTTACTGAACCAAGGGATTAAAAGCCTACCCTCTAAGCTAGAAGGCGCAACCTGGTTAAACTATATTCGATGTCATGATGACATCGGATTAGGCTTCGATGACCAAGACATTGAATTAGCGGGTTATGATGCACCCAGTCACCGAAAATTTATTGTCGATTATTTCATGGGTAACTATGAGGATTCTCATGCCAGAGGCATACCATTTGGTCAGAATGATAAAACGGGTGACGTGCGAATTGCAGGCTCATTAGCCTCATTAGTTGGATTACAATATGCTATTGAAAGCGGTGAAGAACTAGCAATTAAGAATGCAATTAATGCAATCCTGCTACTGCACAGCCTTATTTTATCTTTCGGCGGGATTCCACTATTATATTATGGCGACGAAATTGGTACATTAAATGATGATGATTATATTCATGAGCCAAGCAAGCAAAGTGATAGTCGATGGGTCCATAGGCCAACAATAGATTGGGATAAAGCAGCCCAACGTAATGTGCACGGGACAGTGGAATATAGGCTTTTTAGCGCATTGAAAAGAATGATTGCCGTTAGAAAAGAAACCGATGTTTTTGCTGATTTCAATAATAGAGAACTCTTAGAGTCTGGCAATCCACACCTTTTTGTCTTTGGTCGCTACAATATATTAAAGCCAAGTGAGCAAGTGCTTGTTATCGCTAATTTTGATGTTAAGCCACAGTCCTTAGCGCTTGTTGACATTAAAGACTGGGTCTCTGGCCAACAAGGACAATTAGTCGACTTGTATAGTGGTCAAAAGCCAGATTTTTTCAAGGATATGCTGGTTGTTCCGCCTTTGACGTTTTATTGGCTGACTGAAATATAATGTTGAAACGGTAATTGAGTATCTTCTTTTGACTAGAAACCGAAGGTCATAAAACCCATCTTGTCATCTTAAAAATGCTGTCTGAAAGGATTCAATAGTGATTTCCGCGCCAGTGGTTAATTCCAGTTCGACACTGTGAATGATTTTACATATATTTCTTTCTCATCACAGCTTAGGTAAGTCATTTTGATAGTGATAATCTACATTAACTTCTAACCGCAGTATCTTGATACAGAAGTAGTCATCCCGATTTACTATAAATAGCGTACTCCAAGCTCAACTTCAGTTAGCTAAGTCATTGTCCGGGGTAGAAGATTTTGTGAATTTTGATGCTTGACACGTCATAGCCTCACTCCTATAGTGTCAAAAAGTGGGTAAAAGTGGATCAAAGTGGATCTGCACATCAACATTAAGGGATGACTGAGTGTTTCGAGGCGTAGCAAAATTTAATCTAGATGCAAAAGGACGGATGGCAATACCTGCCAAGTTCCGTAAGCTTCTGGACGTCTGCTGCGACGGTCGCCTTGTAGTAACTATTGATCATGCCGAACATTGTCTACAGATGTACGCTATAAGTGAATGGGAAAAGGTAGAGCAAAAGTTGGTTAGCTTACCAAGTTTAGATCCGAAAGTCCGTCAGTTGAAAAGAATGTTATTGGGCAATGCAACTGAGTGTGAAATGGATAGTCATGGCCGTATTTTATTACCGCCAAAATTACGCGAATTTGCTGACCTTGAAAAAGAGTCAATTATGTCAGGTCAAGGCAATAAGTTTGAGATCTGGAATGAGAGCGCATGGAACAGTCTGATGGATGAGTCTTTAGAGCTAGATTTTGATGGGGATTTACCCACCGCCCTAGAAAACCTATCCATTTAACGCCACGATGACAAAAAAAGATTTAGACCATATCCCTGTCCTACTAAGCGAGACAGTGACGGGCTTAGCGATCAAACCTGCCGGCTTTTATATCGACGGTACATTTGGTCGCGGTGGCCATAGCAAAATGATATTAGCGGCATTATCGTCAAAAGGAAATGTACTGGCTCTAGATAAGGATCCAGAGGCTATAAGAGCGGGCGAAGCCTTAGCGCTGGAAGATGAACGATTTAAGATCAAACAGTGCTCATTTGCAACATTGAATGAAGTGGTCAAGGCAAGAGCGTGGCAGGGGAAAGTCGATGGGATATTATTGGATATTGGCGTGTCATCACCTCAACTCGATATTGCCGAGCGCGGTTTTAGCTTTCAAAAAGATGGCCCGCTAGATATGAGAATGAACCCGGGTGCCGGAATCAGCGCGGCAGAGTGGCTAGCCACCGCTGAAATGCTAGATATCGAACGGGTTTTAAAAACGTTAGGTGAAGAACGATTTGGTAAACGCATTGCTCGCGCTATTGTGGAAGCACGGGATACAACAGCATTAACAACAACAAAGCAACTAGCGGCGTTAGTAGAAAAAGCGAGCCCTTTCCGAGAAAGAAATAAACACCCAGCAACTAGGACTTTTCAAGCTATCCGCATTCATATTAATAACGAACTGGGCGAATTGACAGAAGCATTGCAGCAAGCGGTCGATGCCTTAGCCGTAGGCGGTCGTTTAGCTGTTATTAGTTTCCACTCTTTAGAAGATCGGATTGTAAAGCGGTTCTTTCGTGATCAAGCTAAAGGAGATGATTTACCGTCCTATTTTCCAATCAGAGCCGATCAATTAAACCCAAGCATCAAATTAATAGGTAAAGCTATTAAAGCCAGTGAGAAAGAATTGTCAGTCAACCCAAGAGCGCGTAGTGCGGTGTTACGGATTGTGGAGAAAATGACATGACTTTTGGACGTATAATGATGTTGGTTAGCAACAATGCAGCTATGATTATCATGGTTTTTGCGGTTATTTTTTCAGCTGTTTCAGTGATATACAGTAAACATAAAAGCCGGTCTGAATTTGTTGTATTACAAAAGCTTGAGCAACATCGTGATGGTTTGAATGAAGAATGGGGCAGGTTGCTATTAGAGCAAAGTACTTATGCAGGCCCTGGCCGAATTGAAAGACAAGCCAAGTTTAAGTTAAAAATGATTGTGCCATCAGCGCAGCAGACAGTAGTGATAAAGCAGTGAGTCGGCGTAAATCAATGCATCCTGTCGCAGCTTGGCGGATTAACGTGCTAAGAATTATTTTTGTCACACTCGTCGTGGGACTAGGTTGGCGCCTTGCTGATATTCAAGTTATACACCCTGAGTTTTTAAGAGATCAAGGTGATGCGAGACACGTTAGACAAGTTCCTATTGCTGCACATAGAGGCATGATACTTGATCGCCATGGCGAGCCTTTGGCCATTAGCACACCAGTGCATTCTGTTTGGGTTAATCCACAAGTATTTGCTGCGAGCAATCATCAATTGGCTTCATTAGCTAAAACATTAGGCTTAAAAGCGAACACAATTAAGAAAAAAATTGAACGAAATAGTACGCGAGAATTCATTTACCTTAAACGCCGTGTGACGCCTGAGATTGCAGAAAAGGTGACAAGTTTTAAGTTGACGGGTGTGGCTTTACAGCGAGAATATAAGCGTTATTACCCTACAGCTGAAGTCACATCACATTTAGTCGGATTTACAAATATTGACGATAGAGGTCAAGAAGGCCTTGAGTTGACACATGATGATGTTTTGACCGGCTTGCCTGGATTAAAGCGAATGGTACGTGATAGCCACGGTAATTATGTTGAAGGTGGGGAGCAACTCAAAGCGACGAAAGATGGCCAAAATATTCAGCTAAGCATTGACCTGCGTTTGCAATACTTAACTTATCAAGCTTTAAAAGAGACGGTGTCTCAGCATCGGGCCAGATCAGGGTCTGCTGTGGTAATTGATATTCAAACAGGTGAAGTCTTAGCGATGGTAAATCAACCTTCATTTAATCCAAATAATCGTCGTGGTCTTAAGAGCAGTGATTACCGGAATCGAGCGGTGACTGATTTGTTTGAACCGGGGTCTACCGTAAAACCTTTTACAATGGCAAGCGGCCTGAAATCGGGAAAATTCACGCCAAGCTCAGTAATCGACACTCATCCGGGGACGTTCAGAGTCGGTGGGCATACGATTAAAGACTTCCGTGATTACGGCCAAATAAATATGGCAACACTGATTCAGAAATCGAGCAATGTTGGTATTAGCAAAATAGCGTTGGCTATGAAACCAATGCAACTATGGCATGACTTCTCAGCATTCGGTATGGCAGAAGCCACGGGGGCATATTTCCCTGGTGAGGCCATGGGTAGAATGCCCGATCCACAGAATTGGCGCGAACTTGACAGAGCAACTTTATCGTATGGTTACGGCTTAGCCTCAACAGCACTTCAATTAGCTCGTGGATATATGGTGTTGGCAAATGGCGGAATTTTGCAACCGGTTAGCTTTATCAAAACACAGCAAAAGTCGCTTGGCCGCCGGGTATATTCAACCGATGTGATGAAACAAGTTGTCACCATGATGGAAGGCGTTGTGAGTGCCGAAGGGACTGCCAAACTGGCTGCAGTCGACAATTATCGTGTTGCAGGTAAAACTGGAACGGTAAAAAAAGCCAATAAGGGTGGATATGCTGATAAACGCTATTTGTCATTATTTGCTGGGATTATTCCCGCGAGCAAGCCACGATTAGCGATGGTCGTGATGGTTGATGATCCAAAAGGTAAAGATTATTACGGTGGACTGATAGCAGCACCCGTGTTTTCAGAAGTGATGACGGGAGCAATGCGTTTATTAAATATTGCACCAGATGATTTACCAAACCGTCAACTGTTAGTAGCCGGAAAACAATTATGACGCGTTACCCAAGCAAAGACTTATTAGCCTTGTTAGCTGGGATGGTAAAAGACCCAACCGTGATCAGCAATGTAGCCATTAGTCATATCTCGATGGATAGTCGAGAAGTCCAGTTGGGAGGCTTGTTTATCGCAACAGCAAAAAATCAACAGCAGCGTATAAATCATATCGAGCAAGCTATAACCGGCGGTGTTAGCGTGGTATTACTTGAGCAAGTAATGGTAGCGGAAGTGAGAATTGACTCAGTGCAAGTGATTGTGATTAAGGCGCTAGAAACTAAAGTCAGTGAAATTGCAGCACGATTCTTTGGCCATCCCTCTCTTGCTCAAACGATTATTGCGGTCACAGGCACCAACGGTAAAACATCAGTGACCCAGTTTATTGCACAATGTATTGAGTTATCAGGGCAAGCTTGTGGTGTGATCGGCACACTGGGAACCGGTCGAATCGATGCCTTAACAGATACCGGAATGACCACACCGGATCCGGTCAAAATACAAGCAACCTTGGCCGCCTTCTTTCACCAATCAATTAATACCGTGGTGATAGAAGCCTCATCTCATGCTTTAGATCAAAGCCGTTTGAATAGTGTTGCAATTGATGTGGCAGTGCTAACAAATTTAAGCCGAGATCATCTTGATTATCATCACGATATGGCTAGCTATGCTGCGGCTAAAAAACGCTTATTCCAGTTTGATAGTGTCAAGACAGCTGTTATTAATGCACAAGATGCACTTGGCCAAGAATTAATTCAAGCGCTAGCATCAAACAAAGCAATAGATATAATCACTTATGGCCGAGACGTAAAGGCAAGTTTGGCAGCTAACGATGCTGTGATGACACAAAAAGGATTTAACTTTAGTTTAGTAAAAGGCAATAAGTCAGCTCAAATCGAAAGCACCCTAATAGGGTTATTCAATGTCGAAAATTTATTAGCCACTGCAGGATCTTTGTTGGCAATAGGCATGTCTTTTGAACAAGTGATGGCAGGGATACAACAATGTCGTTCAGCTATAGGAAGAATGGAAGTGTACGACGGCAAGAACAAGGCAACGGTCGTCATAGATTTCGCACATACACCAGATGCATTAACCAAAGCGTTACAGTCATTACAGTTACATAAGCCAAAGCAAGCTGAACTATGGTGTGTTTTGGGCTGTGGCGGTGACCGAGATAGGGGTAAGCGACCTCTGATGGGTGCAGCCGCTGAACAAAATGCTGATCAAATCGTGATCACATCGGATAACCCTAGAAGTGAAGAGAATAGCGTGATTGTCGAAGAGATTTTAATGGGATTGAAAAATCACAATCACCACTATATTGAACATGACCGCCAACAAGCAATTCAATATGCAATAAGGCATGCAAAGCATCACGACATCATACTCGTAGCGGGTAAAGGGCATGAAAATTATCAAGAAATAGCGGGTGTTAAAGTACCGTATAGCGATATTGATACAGTTACTACCGCAATGAATGCTGCTAATGATGCACAAAACACATTAGTGAGTGTCACATAATGACCACGATGCTTACATTGGCAATAGTCGCCAAATTACTTAATTGTCCAAAACCAGTAAAAGAAGGTTCAATTACTGGAGCGGCAATTGATAGCCGACAAGTCAAACCAGGCGACCTTTTTATTGCAATTGAGGGTGCAAAAGCTGATGGTCACGATTTCATCGCAGCAGCACGCCAGGCCGGTGCCAGTGCGGCATTAGTATC